>CAWUTY010000150.1:0-24295 GCA_963925575.1 Candidatus Nanopelagicaceae bacterium | reverse complement strand
AATATCTTCCATGCCTGCTTCCATGAAGGCATCTAACTTGACTGCGATCTCACGGTGTTCATCCGGTGTCACCCACCCAACGCAAGGGGCTGCGCATTTGCCGATATCCCCCAGCAGACATTGCCGCTTAGTCCGTTTGGCTCGCTGAAAATTTCCTTCACTACATGAACGAACTGGAAATACTTTGAGCAGTACTTCATATGTATTACGTAGTGCCCAAGCGCTTGTATAAGGCCCAAAGTATTTAAGACCAGGTCGCTTCTCTTTACGAGTTATAAATATTCGTGGAAATTCATCTTGCATAGAAATGGCCAAATATGGGTAAGACTTATCGTCTTTAAACTGTACGTTATATGTCGGTTGATATTGCTTGATCCAGGAAAATTCCAGCGCCAGAGCTTCGAGTTCTGTGCCAACAATGGTCCAATCGACTCGCACCGCCTCATTGACCATGCGATGGGTTTTACGAGCCAGATTTGATCCAAAGTAAGTAGTCAGGCGATTCTTTAAATTCTTTGCCTTACCAACGTAAATAACTTTATCTTTTCCATTATAGAAACGGTACACGCCCGGTAGTTCAGGTATCTCCTTTGGACGATAACTCGCTGGATCGGCCATTTACTTTGCAGCAGCTTTTTTCTTCGCTGGGGCACGGTTGCTAGCCAGGATTTCGGATAAGAAATTTCCGGTGTAACTAGACTTTACTTTCGCGACATCTTCGGGAGTTCCTTCGGCAACGACGTAGCCTCCGCGGAAACCGCCCTCTGGTCCCATATCAATAACCCAGTCGGATGATTTGATTACATCAAGGTTGTGCTCGATCACGACCACAGTATTACCAGAATCGACCAAGCGACTTAAGACACCAAGCAATTTGCTGACATCTTCAAAGTGCAGTCCAGTAGTTGGTTCATCCAAAACATAAATTGTACGGCCAGTCGAGCGGCGTTGCAGTTCGGTCGCCAACTTCACACGCTGAGCTTCTCCCCCAGAAAGAGTTGGAGCAGATTGACCTAAGCGAACATATCCCAGGCCAACATCGCAGAGCGTCTTTAAGTATCGCGCAATTGTAGGTACCGACTCAAAGAAGGTGTGCGCAATTTCAATTGGCATACCTAATACTTCAGCGATGGTCTTACCCTTGTAATGCACTTCTAATGTTTCCCGGTTATAACGTGCGCCATGACAGACTTCACAAGGAACGTAAACATCTGGCAAGAAGTTCATCTCGATGGTAATTGTTCCATCGCCAGAACAATTTTCGCAGCGCCCGCCCTTTACGTTAAATGAGAATCGACCCTGTTGATATCCCCGCACCTTTGCTTCAGTTGTCTCGGCAAATAGCGCGCGAACCTTATCGAATACCCCTGTATAGGTAGCTGGATTTGAGCGCGGTGTACGACCGATTGGAGATTGATCTACGTGAACGACTTTATCCAACTGATCAACGCCTGTGACGGTACGGTGACGGCCCGGAACTAATCGAGCACCGTTTAATTTATTGGCAAGAGTTGTATAGAGAATGTCATTTACCAGCGTTGATTTTCCAGAACCGCTGACTCCGGTTACCGAGACAAAGACGCCAAGTGGGATATCAACCTCAACATCTTTTAGATTATTCTCTTTTGCGCCCTTAATTACTAACTTTCGTTTTGGATCAATTGGGCGACGACTTTCGGGGATCGCAATCGACTTCCGGCCCGACAAGTAAGCGCCAGTTATTGACTCTTTACAATCAATTAAATCTTGATATGAACCAGAAACTACGATCTTGCCACCATGTTCGCCCGCACCAGGACCAATATCTACAATCCAATCGGCGGTACGTATCGTCTCTTCATCGTGCTCAACAACGATCAAAGTGTTTCCCAGATCGCGCAGACGCGTCAGCGTTTCGATCAAACGTCGGTTGTCACGTTGGTGAAGGCCAATACTTGGCTCATCCAACACATAGAGAACTCCAACTAAACCTGAACCGATCTGCGTTGCGAGCCGAATTCTCTGCGCTTCACCGCCAGATAGCGTTGCCGCCGGACGGGCAAGTGATAAGTAATCCAAACCAACATCGAGCAAAAATCCTAGGCGAGCATTCACTTCTTTCATCACACGTTCAGCAATCTGCGCTTCACGTGCGCTAAGTGAGATTGATTTTAGAAAATCTGCGCAGTCTGCAATTGAGAGCTCGCATATTTCAGAGATGTTCTTATCCCCTACCGTGACAGCTAAAACTTCCGGCTTCAGGCGAGCACCGCTGCAAACATTGCAAGGAATCTCACGCATATATGACTCATACTTTTCACGAGAGTAATCACTTTCAGTCTCATCATGCTTGCGATGAATAAATGGAATTACACCTTCAAAACCAGATGAATAATTGCGGACTCGACCGTAGCGGTTCTTGTATTTAACGTGAACTTCATATTCGAAGCCATTGAGAATCGCTTCTTTCGCCTTTACGGAGAGCTTCTTCCAAGGGTTATCGAGTGAAAATTTTACTTCTTCCGCTAACGCTTCAAGAAGGCGCATGAAATATTCAGAGGTGTGCCCACCCGACCAAGGAGCGATCGCTCCCTCATTGATGGAGATCGAATCATCGGGAATTACCAACTCCTCGTCAACTTCTAACTTTGTGCCGATTCCTGAACATTCAGGACATGCACCAAAGGGTGAGTTAAATGAGAACGAACGCGGTTCTAACTCTTCAAAAGATAAGTTGCAGTCATGGCACGCTAAATGTTCGCTATAGGTTCGCTCTTTCTCTGTCCCCTTTGCATCTACAAAATCTAAAAGTACGATGCCACTGGCAAGGCGCAACGCAGTCTCAATTGAATCAGTCAAGCGCGACTTTGATTCTGCCTTCGCGGTTAAGCGATCAACGACAACTTCGATGGTGTGCTTCTCTTGCTTCTTAAGTTTTGGTGGTTCAGAAAGAGAAATAGTCTCACCATCCACACGAGCTCGCGAATATCCTTGAGTTACCAATTCAGCAAATAGATCTACGAACTCGCCTTTTCGCTCGCGAATTACTGGGGCCAATACCTGAAACTTTGTAGCTGCCGGCATAGTGAGAATTTGATCAACGATTTGCTGTGGACTCTGTCGTGAGACCGCTTTACTACATTTAGGACAGTGGGGACGTCCCGCACGTGCGAACAGAAGGCGCAGATAGTCATAAACCTCGGTGATTGTTCCAACGGTGGAACGTGGGTTTCGGTTTGTAGATTTCTGATCGATGGAAACTGCCGGCGACAAACCTTCAATGAAATCTACATCTGGCTTATCCATCTGGCCTAAGAACTGACGGGCATAAGCAGAAAGTGATTCAACGTAGCGACGTTGACCTTCGGCAAAAATCGTATCGAAGGCAAGTGATGACTTTCCTGAGCCAGAGAGTCCAGTAAAAACAATAAGCGCTTCGCGAGGGAGTTCGATGGAAACATCGCGCAGGTTGTGTTCGCGTGCTCCGCGCACAATTAACTTATCGATACTCAATTAAATTCCCGCCTCATCCATTCCGCGTAACTCTTTCTTTAACTCTCTGATCTCATCACGCAGGCGAGCCGCTAGTTCAAATTGTAGATTGGCCGCTGAGGAGCGCATCTGCTCAGTCAAGGAGCCTATCAAGGCAAGTAGCTCTTGGCGCGGTAGCGAAAGAAGTGACTTACTGTGGAAACCAAGATCCGGAACGGGGGCTTTACCGCCCTTCTTCAACTTTGCACTGGCGAGCAAATCATCAGTGTCATCACTTTCCCGAGCAATGGTGTCGGTTATGTCGGCAATTTTCTTGCGAAGTGGTTGCGGATCCACACCACGTTCTAAGTTGTAGGCAACTTGCTTGGCACGGCGTCGATTCGTTTCATCAATTGCTTGAGCCATTGATTTTGTAATGTTATCTGCATACATATGAACTTCACCAGATACATTTCGCGCTGCACGGCCAATCGTCTGAATTAGCGAAGTGGCAGAGCGCAAGAAACCTTCTTTGTCAGCATCCAAGATTGCAACTAGCGAGACTTCCGGAAGATCTAGACCTTCGCGGAGTAGGTTGATGCCAATCAAGACATCGTATTCACCAGTGCGTAGATCTCTGAGCAGTTCAACGCGACGCAGCGTGTCAACTTCTGAATGAAGATAACGAACACGCACACCACGCTCTTGTAAGTAATCTGCTAAATCCTCCGACATTTTCTTCGTAAGAGTCGTGACGAGAACTCGCTCATTGCGCGCAGCGCGGATATTAATCTCATTTAAGAGATCATCAATCTGACCTTTAATCGGCTTGATAACGATCCCGGGATCAACTAAACCGGTTGGCCGGATAACTTGTTCAACCACATCTCCATCGACCTTAACCATTTCATATTTACCAGGGGTGGCGGAGAGGAATACTTTCTGGCCAACACGCTCTAGAAATTCTGGCCAGCGAAGAGGTCGGTTATCCATCGCACTTGGCAGGCGGAATCCATGTTCAACCAGTGTGCGCTTGCGAGAAGCGTCGCCTTCAAACATGGCGCCAATCTGCGGAACGGTTACATGGCTTTCATCTATAACCAAAAGGAAATCTTCTGGGAAGTAATCAAGCAGACAGTTTGGTGGTGAACCAGGTTCTCTGCCATCTAAATGTCGTGAGTAGTTCTCGATTCCAGAACAGAATCCCAATTGCTCCATCATTTCTAAATCAAAAGTCGTACGCATCTTCAAGCGCTGCGCTTCTAAAAGTTTGCCTTGTTTTTCAAAGAGATTTAATTGAATCTGAAGTTCATCTTGAATATCGCTCATCGCACGTTTGATGGTCTCAGGGCCGGCGGCGTAGTGGGTTGCAGGAAAAATATAAATTTCAGTCTCATCGCGCAAGATCTCACCTGTCAGCGGATGCAGGGTCATGATTTTCTCAATCTCATCACCAAACATCTCAATGCGAATAGCCAGTTCTTCATACATTGGAATGATCTCAATGGTGTCACCCCGCACTCGGAATGTGCCACGTTCGAAGGCCATATCGTTTCTTTGATACTGAACATCTACGAATCGACGCAGCAATTTGTTGCGCTCGATCTCATCGCCAACTTTTAGCCGGATCATGCGATCGATATATTCCTGAGGGGTGCCAAGACCGTAGATGCACGAAACGGTGGCAACCACAATTACATCGCGACGAGTTAGAAGTGAGTTTGTTGCCGAGTGGCGCAACCGTTCCACTTCATCGTTGACGCTGGAATCTTTCTCAATAAATGTATCGGTCTGGGGAACATATGCCTCTGGTTGGTAATAGTCATAATATGAAACGAAATACTCGACCGCGTTATTCGGCATCAACTCACGAAATTCGTTTGCTAATTGGGCAGCTAGCGTCTTATTTGGAGCTAAGACCAAAGTCGGACGTTGCAATCGCTCTACCAGCCAAGCGGTCGTTGCCGACTTTCCCGTACCGGTTGCTCCTAACAGGACGACATCTTGTTCGCCCGCATTTATTCTTTTTACAATCTCTTCGATCGCTTGCGGCTGATCTCCCGCCGGAATGTAATCACTGATGACCTGAAAGGGTTCAACTTTGCGTTGCAGGTCAGAGATCGGGCGCATTTTCCTAGCCTACTTCGCCTGGCCTGGTAAGTCCTCCCAGAGGTTCTCCACGCTACGCAGCAGCGCATCTTCATCGCCGTCGTTGGTGATGATGTGATCGGCTTGCGCTTCACGTTCTTCGCGGCTGGCTTGCGCTGCGATACGGCGCTCAATCTCAGAGATAAACATTCCACGTTTGCGCAAACGTTCTTTTCGAATTTCTAAATCTGCTTCTACGGTAATAACGAGATCAAAATTAGCGGCCACATTGCTCTCAACTAAAAGTGGAATTTCATAAATAAGGGTCTCATCTGGTGCAAGATCTGCGACAACATCGTTAAAAAGTTCGCGCACTCGTGGATGGATTATTGCTTCTAGATCAGCCCTTGCTGATGCATCCGCAAAAACCATCTCTGCCAGAGCTTTGCGGTCGATATCCCCATCACGCAATATTGATTCTCCAAAGCGAAGTAAGGCTTCATCAAATCCTTCGCTACCGCGTTCGATTGCTACCCGAGATAACTGATCAGCATCAACAACGCGCGCGCCTAGTTCAGAAAAATATTGTGCAACCAGAGATTTACCAGCACCAATCCCGCCGGTCAGAGCAATGATTCGCATGGCGCCAACTCTACCTCCGCATAGATATTTCCAGCATAAGAAAAGGGCCCATCCGAAGATGAGCCCTTTTCTTTTTACTAATTATTCAGCCGCTACTTCTACAGTTTCTGCTGTTTCAGCTACCTCTGGAGCAGCAGCATCGGCAGCCTTCGCCTCAGCCTTCTGCTTCTTATGTGCAAGGAAACGTGTTTGTGCTTCCTGATATTGACGTTCCCATTCTTCGCGTTGTGAATCAAAGCCTGGCTTCCATTCCTGAGTATCAGGATCAAAACCTTCTGGGTAGATGAAGTTTCCTGCAGCATCGTAACGCGCAGCCATTCCGTATTGAGTTGGATCGAATGCTTCGATCTCTACTTCATGTCCTTCATTGGCTTGCTTTAGAGAAAGTGAGATTCGACGGCGTTCTAGGTCGATATCAATGATCTTTACAAATAGTTCATCGTCAACGGCTACAACCTGCTCAGGAATTTCAACGTGGCGTTCGGCCAACTCTGAAATGTGAACTAGGCCTTCGATTCCTTCGTGTACACGAATAAATGCACCGAATGGAACCAACTTAGTTACAACACCTGGAACAACTTGGTTGATGGTGTGTGTGCGAGCAAATGCTTGCCATGGATCTTCTTGGGTTGCCTTAAGTGAAAGTGAAACACGCTCGCGCTCGAAATCAACTTCGAGAACTTCTACGGTTACTTCATCGCCCACTTCAACAACTTCACCTGGGTGATCAATGTGCTTCCAAGAAAGCTCTGAAACGTGAACTAAGCCATCTACGCCACCTAGGTCAACGAATGCACCAAAGTTAACGATTGATGAAATCACGCCTGTACGTACTTGACCCTTTTGGAGTTGGTTTAAGAATGTTGTGCGAGATTCAGATTGTGTCTGCTCAAGGAAGGCGCGACGTGAAAGAACAACGTTGTTACGGTTCTTATCGAGTTCGATGATACGAGCTTCAACTTCCTTACCGATATAAGGAGTTAGATCGCGGACGCGTCGCATTTCAACAAGTGAAGCTGGCAAGAAGCCACGCAGACCGATATCAACGATCAGGCCGCCCTTAACAACTTCAATAACTGTTCCGACGACTACCTCGTCACGTTCTTTCTTTCCTTCGATATCTCCCCAGGCACGTTCGTATTGTGCGCGCTTCTTAGACAGAATTGTGCGGCCTTCTTTATCTTCCTTTTGTAGAACAAGCGCTTCAATGCGATCGCCCACCTTAACAATGTCATTTGGATCTGCATCGTGTCGGATTGAGAGTTCGCGGGAAGGGATTACGCCTTCAGTTTTGTACCCGATATCAAGAAGTACTTCTTCGCGATCTACTTGTACGACAGTGCCTTCGACTAAGTCGCCGTCATTGAAATTTCTGATTGTTCCTTCGATTGCTGCAAGAAAATCTGCGGCCGATCCGATGTCGTTAACTGCCACGACTGGTGATGATGTGCTCAAGTTGCTCCGTAGGGATAGAAGTAATAGGGCACCAGAACCATTCTGGTGAACGGGCGTAAGCGTACGGTTTGGGCGCTTAATACGGCAAATCGGCCAACTGATCATGCGTAAACTAACGGCAAATGAAGCGTTACAGAGAACTATTCGCGATTCCAAATGTGTGGGTCCTTGTTTTGGCATCTTTCCCTGCCCGAGTTTCATACGGAATGGTTGCCCTGGCGATCTTCTTTAAAACTGAGCAAGTAACTGGATCTGTTGCAGTCGCAGGACTAGCGATTGGCATCAACTCCCTGGCAGGTGCGGCCACTGCAGGTTTGCGTGGTTCTCTGATGGATCGGTTCGGACAGAAATGGCCGCTGCGCATATTTGTCCCCGGCTATGCATCAATGATGTTGATCTTAAATACTATGCAGGATAAAAATGCGATCTTGATAGCAGCTTTCATTATGGGAATAAGCGCTCCCCCAATCAACTTATCTGTTAGGCCACTTTGGAAAATGGTTGTGCCAGAAAATTGTTTGCGAACAGCGTACGCAGTAGACACATCAGTGATGAGCACTGCAGGTGTTATTGGTCCAGTTATTGCTACTTCACTAGCCCTTTCATCGCATCCAGGAAGTGCCCTTAACGTTGCTGCTGCCTTTATGGCAATTGGTGGTGGCGCACTTGCCTTGACGCACATCTCTCGCGATTGGGTACCTGAAAAGAAAGATCCAAACCACATTTCGCTATGGCGGCATAAGGCAATTCAATTACTGATGATCGAAGGATGTTTCATTGGTTTTGGTTGGGGTGTATTTGATGTTGCAGTTCCTGCCTTTGCAACTCTTGAGGACGTGCCTCATCGCACGGCATGGATTCTGACAGCTATGGGGCTCGGAAATATTATCGGTGGATTACTCGGTGGCTTAGTTTCTGGAAAGGTATCTGCCTTAAAAGCCATGCGACTTACATATCTAACTTGGACTTTTATTTCGATACCAATTGTCTTTACCTATCCAGGTTGGTCGATGGTAATTGCTGGCGCCGTTTTAGGTTTAGTTGGTGGAACCATCCAAGTTTTTTACTGGGAAGTTATGGAAGCAGTGCGACCTAAAGGTTCTGCCGTGGCAATGATGGGTTGGATTTGGACGGTTGAGGGAACGCTGATGTCGATTGGCGCCGCCGCCGGCGGCTGGATTGCTGAAACTTATTCACCAAGATTTGCAATGTCGATTACAACATTTACGATTATTTCCGGTTTTACCATTCTGACTTTAGGGCGAAAGCGTTTGGCTGCGGCAGATCGCATACCAACACCCGAAGAAGATTTGGCGGCTATGTCTAATAACTCACCAACGACAAAGTAATACCTACTAAATAAAGTTAATGTGCAGCTTCGTTCCAACTCACACCAATACCAACGCTGACATCTAGCGGCGCTTTTAGTGGGTAAGCCGCACCCATTTCTCGTCGTACCAGTTCTGTGACTTGATTTTCTTCACCTGCAACAACCTCCAAGATAAGTTCATCATGAACTTGTAACAACAGGCGCGATTCAAGTGACTCTTTGATTAAGGAACGTTGCACATTTAGCATCGCCTGCTTGATGATGTCGGCCGCAGATCCTTGGATGGGTGCATTTAGCGCCATGCGCTCGGCAATCTCGCGTCGCTGGCGATTATCGTGAAGTAAGTCAGGCAAGTAGCGACGTCGGCCCATAACGGTTTCGGTATAGCCAACTTTACGGGCTTGTTCAACGACGCTACTTAAGTAATCACGGATTCCACCAAAACGTTGAAAATATCTATCCATTAAATCTTGCGCAGCCGGTGGTGATAAATCCAGTTGTAGCGCTAAGCCATAGGAACTTAAGCCGTATGCCAGACCATAAGACATAGCCTTTATCTGTCGGCGCATTTCAGAGTCGACTTCATTTGCTTTGACACCAAAGACCAGCCCCGCAACAGTTGCGTGCAAATCTTCGCCAGATTCGAAGGCCGCTAATAAACCAGCATCGTTAGATAAGTGAGCCATGATGCGCATTTCGATCTGGCTGTAATCGGCAGTTAACAGTCCGACATAACCATTGCCAGCAATAAAGTTATTTCGGATACTGCGTCCCTCTTCGGTGCGTACTGGAATATTTTGTAGGTTAGGTCCAACTGAAGATAAGCGTCCCGTCGCAGCGACTGTCTGCGCAAAGTGAGTATGGATGCGGCCATCAACTGCAATTTCGGCGATCAGACCCTCAACCGTTGTACCAAGTTTCTTTGTCTCGCGAATACGCAGAAGAGATTCGAGTAATGGGTGTTTGGTCTTTTCAAATAACCAATTCAAAGCCTCGGCATCGGTGGTAAATCCAGTCTTAATCTTCTTGGTCTTAGGCAGACTCAACTCGTCAAAGAGAACCACTTGAAGTTGTTTAGGTGAGGCCACATTAAATTCGTGGCCTGCGGCCAGATGCGCCGCCTTAGTCTCGCGCGCTACTTCTCCTTCAAAATAAGTTGCTAACTTCTCTAGACCCTTGCGATCAACGGATATCCCGCGGTGCTCCATAATCGCGAGAATTTGCGCGATCGGGAGCTCTAAATCTGTAAATAGCTTAAAGACTCCACGGTCAGACATTTCAGTTTCCAATGATTGGCGAAGTTTAAATAACGAGGCCGCACTTGTTAGTAAAGCTTGATCAGGGTTGGAAAGATCAATCTTTGCGCCATCTCCCCAGCGCTCCAAAAGATCACTTAGTTCTTGAGATCGAACTCCTGGATTAACTAGGTATGCCGCCAATGAGGTATCAAATGCGACTCCGTCCAATAAGTTATGACGAGCCAGCTCTTTAGCATCATGCATGATTTTCTTAATGGATACATCTTGTGCCCATCCACCCATAGCGGATGAATGCACTAAATGAACGTCACTTGGCGAAAATGCAACAGCATATCGATGCAATTTTGAATCCTGTATCTCGTAAGCGATTGCAATCTCGCCAGTATGAGTGGCAATCCGAGAAGTGATTTCGTCGGCACTTAAAGTCGAACCTTCTAACTGTGGCGCAAAGAGCGTGAACTCCTCATCTTCGATTTTCTTAGAAGCAACCGATGCTGCGCTCAAAATTGGTTTTAAGCGATCCTTCAAAGTTCGAAACTCTAATTGCTCAAAGAGTTTGGTTAAATCAGATTCAACAACTCCTGACCATGCCAGATTAGTTAGATCTAGATCTACAGGGGCATCATGAACTAACTGGGTAAGTTCGCGATTGCGAATGACGCTATCAATGTTATCGCGCAGCGCTTGTCCAACTTTTCCTCCAACCTTATCGGCATTTGAAATTAACTCTTGCAGTGACCCGTAGTCAACAACCCATTTGGCTGCCGTCTTCTCACCTACTCCAGGAATAGACGGCAGATTATCGCTAGGGTCTCCACGCAGCGCTGCAAAATCTGGATACTGATCTGGACTCATCCCGTACTTTTCCTGAATCGCATCTGGTGTAATGCGGGCCATCTCAGAAACTCCGCGCTTGGGATAGAGCACGGTGGTTTTATCCGTCACCAACTGAAAACTGTCGCGATCGCCCGAGCAGATTAAGACTTCCATGTCATCTTTTTCGGCCCACTTGGTAATTGTTGCAATCAGATCATCTGCTTCATATCCCTCAATTGCGAACTGTTCAATTCCAAATCCTGAAACTAAGTCATTAAGAAATGACATCTGTGAGCGGAATTCATCAGGTGTCTTGGCTCGATTGGCTTTGTATTCGGGGAAAATATCTGTGCGGAAAGTCTTGCGCGAGACATCAAATGCCACAGCAACGTGCGATGGTTTTTCCTCTTTTAATAGTGAGATCAGCATCGTGGCAAAGCCATAAATGGCATTGGTGTGTTGACCTTGTGCAGTGGTGAAATTTTCGGCAGGGAGTGCGAAGAAGGCACGATATGCCATTGAATGGCCATCAATTAGAAGTAAACGGCCTTTGCCCATGGCTGCATCCTAGAGAACAAGTTACTATTTCTAACTATGACGCAACCAGAGAATACTCCCGACTTCCTTGAATTATTGCGCAAACGTGGCGCTGGCGCACTCGACAAAAAGATGGGCATCGAGATCTTAGAAGCTTCCCCTGAACGTTTAGTCGGGCGGATGCCGGTAGAAGGAAATACTCAACCCTTTGGTTTGTTACACGGTGGTGCAAATGTTGTATTAGCTGAAGCCCTGGGATCTGTCGGAACCCATCTTCATGCCGGACGTAATCGAAAAATCGTTGGTGTTGATATAAATGCAACTCACCATAAATCTGCTACATCTGGATTTGTAACTGGTGTTGCTACAGCCGTTTCTCTTGGAAAAACTTTATGTGTTTATGAAATCGCAATTACCAATGAACAAGGTCAGCGCACTTGTAGTGCACGAATTACCTGCATGATTTTGGCGGAGCGCTAATTAGTGAGCGCCAGTACCGAGGTATGCCTCGCGCACTGCAGGATCGTTAAGAAGATCTGAAGCTTGAGCTTCCTTAACAACATTTCCAGTTTCAAGAATGTATGCACGGTGTGCACGTTGCAGCGCTTGCTGTGCATTCTGCTCAACTAAAAGAATAGTTACGCCGGTCTTGTTGATCTCGGTAATGATGCGGAATATATTGGCGATCATCTGCGGAGCAAGTCCCATTGATGGCTCATCGAGCAATAAAACCTTAGGGCGTGCCATAAGCGCGCGACCAATTGCCAGCATCTGCTGTTCTCCACCTGAAAGAGTTCCGCCTGCTTGAGACGTGCGCTCCTTCAAACGTGGGAAGAGAGTGTAAATCTTTTCCAGATCTTCAGACATCTCACTCTTGCGGTCGTGTCGATGAAACTTACCCATCTCTAGGTTTTCCAAGACCGTCATGCCCGGGAAAATTCCACGACCTTCAGGAGCTTGTGAAAGCCCAAGATCAACTCGTTTATGGGCGGGAACATTTGAAATATCTTCACCATTGAAGATTATCTGACCGCTAGATGCCGGACGTAGGCCAGAGATGGTCTTGAGCATCGTTGTTTTACCCGCACCGTTTGCACCGATAAGCGTGACAATTTCGCCTTCATTTACAACGATTGATACACCTTTAATGGCTTCAATCTTGCCGTAATGAACGTGGAGATCTTTAACTTCAAGATGCATCTGCAGGTACTCCTAGGTAAGCCTCGATAACGCGAGGGTCATTTTGCACTTCAGCTGGTTTGGCATCAGCAATCTTTTGACCAAAGTCAAGAACAACAACTCGATCTGAAATTCCCATAATGAGTGACATATCATGTTCAATTAGCAGAATGGTATAACCAGCATCACGAACCTTCTTGATCGTTGCTGCTAAATCCACTTTTTCTTGAGGGTTAAAACCGGCGGCCGGCTCATCTAGCAATAATAACTTCGGTGATGTTCCCATCGCGCGAGCAATTTCGAGGCGACGCTGCACACCGTATGGCAAGTTCTTTGCCAGGCGATCTGAATATTCATCAATGCCAATGAATTGCAGAATCTCGAATGCTTTGGCACGATTTTCTCGTTCCTCGCGGCGCGAGCGCGGCATTCCGAAAAGAGCTCCAACTACGCCACTCTTCTTATGAACATCAGTTGCAGTAATAACATTTTCTAGAGTCGTCATATCTCCAAATAAGCGAATGTTCTGGAAAGTACGCGCAATGCCAAGGCCGGTAATCTTGTAGCGTTTGCGACCGGCCAAGTTAAGGCCATCAAATGTTATTGATCCTGATGTAGCCTGGTATACACCCGTGATTACGTTAAAGACTGTTGTCTTGCCCGCACCGTTTGGCCCAATAAGTGCAAGGATCTCACCCTCTTTAATTTCGAGGTTAACTTCGTCCAGTGCAGTGACGCCACCAAATTTCATCGTTAAATTTTCGAGCTTAAGTAGTGTCTCAGACATTACGCATCCACCCCTTTCTTTACAATTGCCTTCTCGCGTTTCTTGCGAGGCAATAGACCATCTGGGCGGAAGTTCATTACGACAACCAAAACCAGCCCAAATACCAGAAGGCGAGCATCGGAGATAAAACGAATGCGGTCAGGCAGGTAGCCCAGGACAACGCCTCCGATAATTACACCCCAGATATTTCCAATTCCACCAAAGACCACACAGGCCAAAATCAGAATTGAAACGTTAAGGGTAAACATTTCTGGAGCAATAAATAGGTTCTTGGAGGCGTAGAGAACGCCAGCAGCGCCACCGACCGCGGCGCCCAGTGTAAATGACCAGATCTTGTATTTAAGAGTTGGAACTCCCATAAGTTCGGCAGCATCTTCATCTTGGCGAATTGCCTCCCAAGCACGACCTGGGCGACGAACAGATAATCGGCGAATCATCCAGATAGTTAGCAGAATCATTACCAGGACGATCCAATAGAAGCCCTTTTGATCTTCGAGTCTAAATTTGATTGGACCTAAATCTGGCGGCATAGGAACTCCGGATATTCCATTTGGGCCATTTGTCCAAGATACGTTTAGCGCAACGATACGAATAATTTCACCAAAGCCCAAAGTCACAATCGCTAGGTAGTCACCGCGCAGTCGCAGCGTTGGGATACCTAAAAGAACTCCAGCCAACATTGCCAGTCCAATACCGATTGGCATGATCTCCCAAGTATTTAAGCTGGTATGTATTCCAAGGAAACCCATTGTGTAGGCGCCGATGGCAAAGAATGCAACGTACCCAAGATCGAGCATTCCAGATTTGCCGACAACAATATTTAGACCAAGTGACATCAGTACGAATATCGCTACCGGATAAACAAGGACTGCGTCATAGGCTGCGATTGGAGTTGCGAGGAATGAACCACCTGCAAAAGGCAACAAAGAAATGAGAGCAATTGAAGTTATAGCAATTGCCACGCGCTGTGGGCGATTTGCTCGCTCCCAAATACCGGCTCCGAAGTCACGAAGGTTAAAGTTTTTCATAGCGTTCACCTTATGCCCTTGTCTGGGTGACGGCTTCTCCGAATAAGCCCGATGGCTTAAAGAGAAGTACTAGAACGAGAATGACAAATATTGTTACTGATTTCCACTGTGTTCCAAGAATTGCTGCAGCATAAACTTCAGCTAACCCAAGGGCTACTCCCCCAAAGAAGGCACCACGAATATTTCCGATTCCACCAAGGACGGCGGCCGTAAATGCAGCTAGACCCATTGTGAAGCCAATATTAAATTTGGTGTATTCGTAAACTGTTACATAGAAGAAGGCTGCCGCACCTGTTGCCAGGCCACCGACAAGAAATGTCACGGTAATTACTCGGTTTAAGTTAATACCCATCAATTTAGCGGCGTCTTCATTCATAGATACCGCCCGAATCGCTTTACCCATGCGAGAGAGTTTTACGAAACGTTCTAGAATAATAAAAATTGCGCCGGCGGCGAGAATCGTAATTAGGGTATCTAGACGAATCTGCGCTCCCCATATTTCAGTCAAAATAACTTTTTCAAGAATTCGTGGCGAACCGACGGGGCGAGAGGCGGTTAACAGGCGCATAACTTCAGAGAGCACCATTGACATTCCGATTGCAGAAATCAGAGTAGCTAAACGGTTTGTGCCACGCGCACGTAGGCGGCGGTAGGCGACGAATTCGACAAGTACAGCCACTAAACCAGCAAATGCCATGGAAGCAAAGAGTTGCACAAAAAGAACCAAGGCTAGTTTCGGCCCAGTTACGGGATCAGAAGTTTGTGTGTATTTAAAGAGATCACGGCTTGCTACTATCGCACCGAATGTGCCCACATAAAAATTTCAGAATTTGCGAAGTTGATCATGCGAAGCACGCCGTAAACCATGGTGTAGCCGAGTGCGATCAAGACATAGATAAATCCAAGTGAGATACCTGAAAATGTCAGTTGCCAGAACTGATCGATAAATACATCAAACATCTTGCCCCTTTATAAAGATTGTGGCTGCTAGGCGGCCTATTTCTTTCTCAATTCCACCAATCAAGAAGATGGAATCTACTTTAATTTTAGATGAATTAAAAGCCAACGGGCGCCGTAATTCTCGCGAATTAAGACGCCCGTTGGGGTCAAGCAATTACTTCAGAGTTATGCTACTGGGCCCTGATTATCAAGCTTTCCGTCTGTAATTAGGAAGCCAGCAAAGCCACCTTCTGAGATATCGCCATGTTGGTTGAACTTGATAGTCGCTCCAGCAATACCCTTGAAGTTATAGGACTTTACCCACTTGTTCATCGCGGCGCGAGTTGTCTTTCCATTCGCGATACCTGAAAGGAAGATGTTCGCTGCATCGATTGATTCAACTGCGTACACGCCTGATGAAACACCAATCTTCGCCTTGAAGTCTGCTTCAAGCTTTGCATCAACGTCGGCAAGACCGGCAACGCCTGTTAGGCGAGCACCTTCTGCTGACTTACCCGCAAGCTTGGCAAACTCCTGGTTGAAGACTCCATCGCCACCAGCAAATACTGCTGTTGATCCTGAGTCACGAAGCTGCTTTACGAAAATTGCAGCTGCGCTGTAGTAACCGGTGTAGATAACAACATTTGCACCAGATGATTTGATCTTGGCAATTGTTGGGCTGTAATCAGTTGTTGTGTTGATTACTGAATCTCCGCCACCAACTACACTCGCTCCTGAAATCTTCTTGATAGCACCTTCTACATATCCACGTAGTGGAACAGCGTATGAAGACTGATCATCGAAAACGAAGACTTTAGCTGATGAAATGCCCTTTGTTGCGAACTTAGCAAGTGCTGGGCCTTGCTTGTCATCTGTTGCTACGACGCGGTGGAAAATTGGGCGACCGTAATCTGACTTTTTAGTTGCACTCTTTGGATCTGTTAGAGATACGCGAGTTGCTGATGGTGAGATAACTGTGAGGTTACCTGCCTTGTAGTAAGGCAATGATGCAATTGTTGCACCTGAGTATGCAGGACCAACAAGACCGATAATCTTCCTGTTTGCGCCAACTCCTGGAGCAACCTTTGAAGCAACTGCTGGATCTCCTTCGTCATCTACTGAGACTAGGTTAATCTTGATACCTGGGTTAGCTGCTTCCCATACTTTGATTGCATACTTAACCGCATTTTGCTCATCGATACCTGTTGATGCTTCTCCACCTGATAGTGGACCTTGGTATGCGATTGAGTAAGTCTTTGTTGCAGCTGATGCAGATGTTGCGGCGAAAGCTCCTAGTGATAGGGCAAGTGCGGCGACAATGGCAGCAGAGGCTTTAATCTTCTTGTTCATTTAGTGCCTTCCTGTTTTTTCTTTCATGTGTCCCGGGACAGGGAGGATGAAAGTTTAGAGCCAGGACTGGCAACTATCAACCATGAAGTTGAGCGTACAAATATAAAGGTTTGATTACTTTTCTATCAGGTTTTTAGGGTTATTGGCCAGGAACGGCATCTGGGGAGATAACCGCTTCGGCGACCTGTTTCATGGTTAGGCGGCGATCCATAGCTGCCCTTTGAATCCAGGAAAATGCTTCTGGCTCAGAGAGATTAAGGGCTTGCATCAATATTCCTTTAGCTCGATCAATCGTCTTGCGCGTCTCAAGTCGTTCATGCAGGTCAGCAACTTCATCGGCCAGGGTTCGCATCTGCAAATGCCTGCTGATTGCTATTTCGATAGCCGGAACTAAATCACCAATTGAAAATGGCTTCACGACATAGGCCATCACACCGGCATCGCGTGCTCGTTCTACAAGTTCGCGTTGTGAAAAAGCGGTCAACATCAATACTGGCGCGATAGCAATAATTTTTTCAGCCGCCGATATACCGTCAAGGATCGGCATCTTCACATCAAGAATTGCTAAATCTGGTTTGTGTAATTGGGCGAGTTCAATTGCCTGTGCCCCATCTGATGCTTCTGCGACGACTTCGTAGCCTGCCTCAATTAACATCTCAACTAAATCCATACGGATTAGCGCTTCATCTTCGGCAACCAAAATTCGGACCGCAGGTTTTATATTGGCGCTATTGGTACTCATGTGCCTCGAGTCGGATTCGAACCGACACTATGCAGTGTTTGAGACTGCCCTCTCTACCGTTGGAGTACCGAGGCGTTCTTAACTATTTTCTTTCAGAGCAAATCTTAACGGTAAGCAGGAGCTGCGCCACCCACGGCATCGCCAACGCGGTGAACGCGCATGGCATTAGTTGATCCCGGAATTCCAGGAGGAGAGCCAGCGACGATCACAACGAGTTCGCCTTCAGTACACCGCTTAGTACTTAATAACAATGTATCGGCTTGCATAACCATTTCATCAGTGTGTCTAACCATCGGCGTTAACTCAGACTCCACTCCCCAGTCCAGCGCCATTCGGTTATAGGTTCCAATTTCTGGGGTAAATGCCAAGATAGGAATTGGTGAGCGCAAACGTGCAGTGCGTCGCGCTGAGTCACCTGATTGCGTAAAAGTCACAAGGTACTTTGCGCCAACAATTGCGGCAACTTCAGCTGCCGCCTTAGTAATCGCGCCACCCTTTGTCTTTGGTGTTGATTTCATTGGGCGAATCATGTCCATACCACCCTCTTCGGTATGCGAAATAATTCGCGCCATAGTTTGTACTGCTTCAATTGCAAATTCACCGACAGATGTTTCACCTGAAAGCATCAAAGCATCTGCACCATCGAGCACCGCATTGGCGCAATCAGTTGCTTCGGCGCGAGTAGGACGTGAATTTGTAATCATTGAATCAAGCATTTGAGTTGCAACGATTACTGGCTTGGCAGCCTCTCGCGCTAACTCGATGCAATGCTTTTGTACCAATGGGACTTCTTCAATTGGCAGTTCTACACCCAGATCACCTCTTGCAACCATGATGCCATCAAAGGCGTTAACTATGCCCTGCAGATTTACTACTGCTTGCGGCTTTTCGATTTTTGCGATGACCGGAATTCGAATCCCAACTTCGTCCATGATGCGGTGTACATCGACAATGTCATCCGCGCTACGTACAAATGATAAGGCGATGAAATCAGCGCCGGCCCTTAGCCCCCAGCGCAGATCATCCATATCTTTCTCAGATAGCGCAGGAACTGAAACAGCAACACCAGGTAAATTGATTCCCTTGTTATTGCTTACTGTGCCAGGTTCGATCACCTTGGTCACTACGTCGTTACCTTTAACTTCAACAACTTCGACAGTCACTTTTCCATCATCGATCAGGATGCGATCTCCTGGCTTGCAATCCCCCGGTAGACCTTTGTAGGTAGTACCAACACGTTCCTTTGTGCCATCTACCTCATCGGTAGTGATCGTGAAAATATCTCCACGAGCCAAATCATGTGGACCTGCTTTAAATTTCGCTAAACGAATCTTGGGACCTTGTAAATCAACCAAGATCGCGATCGGAACGCCGGCCTCTTTGGCAGCTTCGCGTACGCGATCCATTCGCCCTTGATGTTCTGGATGTCCGCCATGAGAAAGATTTAGCCGCGCCATATTCATGCCGGCTGCGATTAACTCCCGAACTTTTTCTGGAGAATCAACGGCTGGACCCATTGTGCAAACAATCTTCGCGCGACGCATGTGGCTACCTTATCTAATCGTTATTATTACCGGATAGTTCGGCGAACTTTTCAAGTGAATTTAAATGAGATAAATCGGTTTAAACCACCAATGAGCGATCAGATGGCTCGATCGGCGCAGGAAGTTGCGTCTGACCTTCTAGATGCGTATCCACTCCTGCTGCAGCTGCGACCTTCAGCTATTGCCCAAACAATTAGAGATTGTCCGCGGCCGGCATCTCCCGCCACAAAGACACCTTCGCTAGTGCTTTGATAATTTGCATCACGTTTAACATTTCCGCGCTCATCTAACTCGACTTCGAGTTGTTCAAGGAGAACAGATTTTTCAGGCCCAGTGAATCCCATCGCTAAGAAAACAAAATCTGCAGGCAACTCTTTTTCAGTTCCTGGCATCGGTTCAAACTTTCCATTAGTAAACTCTGTCTCCACTATTTTCAGCGCTTTGAGATTGCCATTGCCATCGCCGATGAACTCTTCAGTGCTAACCGCAAAGATGCGATTATCAAGTTCTTCGTGTGCGGATGAGACGCGATAAATCATTGGGTAAGTAGGCCAAGGTTGACCGCTTGGTCGCTCTTCCGTGGGACGCGGCATAATCTCAAGCTGTGTAACACTTGCCGCACCTTGGCGGATAGATGTACCTAAACAATCCGCGCCAGTGTCTCCCCCACCAAGAATCACAACATGCTTGCCCGAAACGTTTATATCTGGATTGGTAACTTCACCGAGCGCTTGTTTATTTCCCCAAGGCAAGAACTCCATCGCCTGATAAACACCCTTATTTTCGCGGCCTTTAATTGGTAAATCGCGCCATTGGGTAGCACCGATTGCTAGAACTATCGCATTGTATTTTCTACGTAGATCAGCGCCCGTTAACTCGACTCCCACGTTTACTCCTGGGCGGAAACGAGTTCCCTCTTTCTCCATTTGGCTAAGACGGCGATCAAGAACGCTCTTCTCCATTTTAAATTCTGGGATTCCGTAGCGCAGTAGTCCGCCAATTTTATCCGCACGCTCGTACACGACAACGGTATGTCCGGCGCGAGTCAATTGTTGTGCGGCCGCTAGGCCTGCAGGGCCAGAACCAATTACTGCAACGGTCTTGCCAGTCAGACGATCTGGCGGCAACGGTTTTACATTGCCGGCAACAAAAGCTTCTTCAATAGTGCGCAGTTCTATTTGTTTAATTGTCACGGCATCTGCGTTGATAGCAACTACGCAGGCAGTTTCACAAGGTGCCGGACAGAGACGACCAGTGAATTCTGGGAAGTTATTTGTGGCATGAAGTCGCGCCATCGCTTCTTCCTTATCGCCGCGCCACATTAAATCGTTCCATTCCGGAATCAGATTTCCGAGCGGACAGCCTTCGTGACAGAAAGGAATTCCGCAATCCATGCAACGCCCTGCTTGTTTCTGCAGATGCTCCAGACTTTGCGGCTCATAGACTTCCTTCCAATCTTGAATGCGAACATCGATTGGTCGACGCTTTGGCAACTCACGTGGAGTTGTCATGAATCCTCTTGGATCAGCCATTTGCAGCAACCTCCATCACATATTGATCAACTGGTAAGCCATCGTTAGTTGCCCGCTCAATTGCCTTTAGTACTCTCGCATAGTCACGCGGCATCACAAGTGAGAACCGATTTAGGGATGCCGGCCAATCCTTTAATAATTGCGAAGCAACTTCTGAACCAGTTTCGGCATGGAAGGCGGAAACATAACTCTTGAGCGTATCTTTCTGTTCCTCTGGAATAGCCAAAATATCAACCATTTCAGAGTTCACAAGTGCTGGAATCAAATCAAGTACGAATGCTCGACCACCAGACATGCCAGCTGCAAAGTTGCGACCAGTGCGGCCAAGAACAACAACTGCGCCACCTGTCATGTACTCACAACCATGATCGCCAATTCCCTCAACAACCGCGGTGGCTCCTGAGTTTCGAACACAGAATCGCTCGCCCACTAGCCCGCGAATAAATATTTCACCAGAAGTTGCTCCATAACCAATTACATTTCCAGCAATTACGTTTTCATTCGAAGCAAATACAGCTCGCTCATCAGGGCGCACGATTACTCGTCCACCAGAGATTCCCTTGCCAACATAGTCATTGCTATCTCCATAAAGACGGATAGCGACACCACGTGGCAGGAACGCGCCAAGTGATTGTCCAGCCGAGCCATGAAGTGTCACATCAATAGTTCCAGCCGGGAGACCCTCTGCCCCATAACGACGAGTGACTTCTGCCCCCAGCATTGTTCCGACAGTGCGGTTCACGTTACGTACCGGAAGATCAATCCGAACTGGCTCACCATTTTCTAAAGCGGCCGAAGCAAGTGAGATCAATTGATTATCAAGGGCGGCGGCAAGTCCATGATCTTGAAAAGTTGTGCGATATAAAGGTGAATCAACATCTGGGCGGACCAACAGCGGCGCCAGATCCAACCCACTTGCCTTCCAGTGGTTTACCGCATCACGAGTGTCAAGAAATTCAACGCGACCGATAGCCTCTTGCAATGTTCGCATACCAAGCTGCGCCAAAATCTCGCGAACTTCCTCGGCGATATATTCAAAGAAAGTTTCCACAAACTCTGGCTTACCGGTGAATTTTTTGCGCAACTCTGGATTTTGCGTGGCAACACCGACTGGGCAAGTGTCTAAATGACAGACGCGCATCATTACGCAGCCAGAGACAACTAGTGGCGCAGTTGCAAAACCGTATTCTTCGGCGCCAAGGAGCGCCGCGATTACAACATCGCGACCAGTCTTTAATTGGCCATCTGCTTGAACAACGATGCGATCACGCAAGCCATTTAACAATAAGGTCTGCTGAGTTTCAGCAAGGCCGAGTTCCCAAGGAGCACCAGCATGCTTGAGAGAAGTAAGTGGTGAAGCGCCAGTTCCACCATCGTGGCCAGATATGAGGACAACATCGGCATGTGCTTTGGATACGCCTGCCGCAACTGTTCCGACACCAACTTCGGCAACTAACTTCACATGAATGCGCGCATTCTTATTGGCATTTTTTAAATCGTGAATTAGCTGTGCTAAATCTTCGATTGAATAAATATCATGATGTGGAGGCGGTGAAATTAGTCCCACACCTGGGGTTGAGTAGCGAACCTTGGCAATCCAGGGATAAACCTTGTTGCCAGGTAATTGGCCACCTTCGCCAGGTTTAGCACCTTGTGCGATCTTGATTTGAATATCATCGGCATTTACCAAGTAATTACTTGTCACACCGAATCGACCGCTAGCAACTTGCTTAATTGAACTTCTTTTGGAATCGCCATTTTCCATTGGGATATATCGTTCTGGATCTTCTCCGCCCTCACCTGTATTGGACTTGGCGCCTAATCGATTCATGGCGATAGCCAAAGTTTCATGGGCTTCTTGAGAAATTGAGCCATATGACATCGCACCAGTTGAAAAACGCTTTACGATCTCAGAAATAGGTTCTACTTCATCGATTGATATCGCAGGACGTTCTGCATCTTTAAATGCAAAAAGTCCACGTAAGGTCATTAAAGATTTACTTTGTTCATCAACTTTGCTGGTGTAGCGCTTAAAGATGTCATAACGCTTTGAACGAGTGGAATGTTGCAAAGTGAAGACAGTTTCAGGATTAAATAAGTGCGGTTCGCCGTCGCGGCGCCATTGATATTCGCCGCCAATCGGAAGGCGCTTGCTTCCCGGAATTTCTCCGCCCGGTGGATAAGCGATGTGGTGTCGAGCAATAGTTTCCTCGGCGATTAGGTCCAAACTTATTCCACCTAAGCGAGATGTCGTTCCCACGAAATATTCGTCAACAACTTCTTGCGATAATCCGATAGCTTCAAAAACTTGTGCGCCGGTGTAAGAGGCGATTGTTGAAATACCCATCTTGGACATAACTTTGAGAACACCTTTACCAAGGCTCTTGATCAAATTGTGAACTGCCTTTTCCGGCGTTATTCCAGTTATAACTCCTTGAAGTACCAAATCTTCAGCCGATTCCATGGCTAGATACGGATTTACCGCAGCTGCACCGTAGCCAACTAGAAGAGCGACATGGTGCACTTCTCGAACATCTCCAGCCTCAACGACTAGGCCAACCTGTGTGCGAGTTTTTTCACGGATCAAATGATGATGAACGGCGGCGGTGAGTAGGAGTGATGGGATGGGAGCATCCTCAGCATCTCCATTGCGATCAGAGAGAACGATTATGTGAGCACCCGCTGCGATTGCGCCAGAGACTTCGCGTTTAATTTCTTCCAAACGAGTCTGCAAAGTATTTCCATCACCCGAAACCGGAAAGAGTCCGCGCACAACATAGGCAGCTAACTCTGGGTATTCATCATCAGCATTAACGTGAATGATCTTTGATAACTCATCATTATCAATAACTGGAAATGCTAGAGATATTTGACGGCAGGATTCTGGACCCGGATCCAATAAATTGTGTTCTGGTCCAATAGAGCCGCCCAAACTTGTCACTAATTCTTCACGAATAGCATCAAGAGGTGGATTTGTAACTTGTGCGAAAAGTTGTGAGAAGTAGTCAAATAACAAACGGGGTTTCTCAGATAGCGCTGCTATTGGAGAATCGGTTCCCATGGAGCCCAGCGCTTCCATACCGTTTTTCGCCATCGGCGTTAATAAAATACGTAGATCTTCTTCGGTATATCCAAAGGCGCGTTGGCGACGTACAACAGATGAGTGCGGATAGACAATATGTTCTCTGGAAGGAAGATCACTTAGCTTTATCATTCCCGCTTCAAGCCACTGCCCATAAGGAGCGCTATCTGCCAAAGAATCTTTAATCTCATCATCTTCAATGATTCGACCAGCTTCAATATCTACCAAGAACATTTTGCCTGGTTGCAGGCGACCTTTGCGAACAATCTTTTCTGCAGGAAAATCTAATACGCCAACTTCAGATGCCAGAACTACTAAACCATCATCGGTAACCCAAAAACGCGACGGACGAAGTCCATTGCGATCAAGTACTGCACCAACTTGATGGCCATCAGTAAATGTCACACAAGCTGGTCCATCCCATGGCTCCATTAGGGATGCGTGGAAGGCATAAAAATCACGTCGCTTCTGCGACATAGTTGTGTGATTCTCCCAAGCCTCCGGAATCATCATCAAAACTGAATGTGGAAGTGAG
>CAWUTY010000149.1:0-29822 GCA_963925575.1 Candidatus Nanopelagicaceae bacterium | reverse complement strand
AGGTTCTCTGCGAACCGCGCGTGATGCCGCCGAACTATTGCGACCAGTAATGGCAATTCCTGGACCAATAAATGCACCAACATCTGAAGGATGTCATCGCTTAATTGGTGAACGCGCTGCTGAGATTGTGACTTCCGTTTCTGATGCGATCGAGTTAATCAGCGCACTTTAGGTAATGCCTGCAACAAGTGAGAGAATAGGGGCATGAGTGGCTTCCGTTCGGGTTTTGTCGCAATTGTTGGGCGCCCAAATACGGGAAAATCAACTCTCATCAACGCTCTTGTTGGAAGCAAAATTTCGATTACATCTCCGCACTCCAACACCACGCGTCATGCCATTCGCGGCATCGTGAATCAGCCAAATTTTCAAGCCGTACTTGTCGATACCCCGGGTATTCATAAACCAAAGACTCTGCTCGGCCACCGCCTAAACGCAGTTGTTGGCGAGAGTATGGACTCAGTCGACATTGTGATGATGTGCTTGCCAGCCGATGAAACCTCCGGCGCAGGAGATGTCTTCTTAGCGCAAGAAATTGCCAAGCATCCGCGCGCTAAGAAATTTGCTTTGGTCACTAAGACAGATTTAATTTCCAAAGAGAAGTTGGCGCTGCGTTTAGTCGGCATAAATGACTTAGCAAAAGGTTTTACTTGGGATGAAATCGTGCCAATATCGGCTGCCATTCATTCCCAGATTGATTTATTGGCGCAACTAATTGGCAAAGTGCTACCTACTGGTCCTGCTTTCTATCCAGAAGATATGAAAAGTGATCAAAATCAAGAACAGTTGATCTGCGAATTAATCCGTGAGGCTGCGATGCGTGATGCGCGTGAAGAGCTGCCACATTCGATCATGGTAACTATTGATGAAATGGCTGAACGCGAAAAAACTGGTTCACGCCCGTTCTTTGATATCCATGCCACGATCCACGTAGAACGCGACTCACAAACAGGAATTATTCTGGGACATAAAGGTGAGCGCCTAAAAGATATCGGCATGCGTGCTCGCGCAGATATCGAACGCGAACTCGGAGCGAGAATATTCCTTGGTCTGCACGTCAAAGTCTCTAAAGAGTGGCAGCGCGATCCAAAGTTATTGCAGCGTTTGGGATTTGGCGAGAACTAAACGCTGACTTTGCGGCTTGCCAAGAATGAGCCGATTAATACCAAAGGAAGTCCTACGATGATTCCAGTCGTCAGTGGTTCGCTCAATATTAAAACTCCTAAGACAACTGCGAATGCGGTATTCATGTAAGTAACCAGAGATGCGCGAGCGGGTCCGATCTCTGCCATAACGGTGAAGAAGATAGCGAAGGCGATACCTGTTGAAAATACGCCAAGTGCGATGACGCAGTAAATTGCGGACGTTGAAATCGGGCGATCTGGCCAGAGTAGGAAAAGTGCTGGCGTGTAAAAAACCGCGGTCATTGCCATAGCGATTCCATTTATTGCCACGCCAGATACCCCAGGCATTTTGCGGGTTATATAAATAACAGCGTAGGCGTAACCCAGTGAGGCGCCCAGCACCATCAAAATCGCAACTGGATCGGATGACCCTGTAAAACTTTCGATTCCAACAAGTAAGAAAACTCCCAAGAAGCCAACTGCAATACCGAATAATCGTTTTGGTTGCCATACTGATTTATCACCATGCCAAGATGTAATCAGTGTAGAAAATATCGGCACCGATGCAACCAGCAATCCGGCCAAACCAGATGAGATTGATTGCTCAGCAGTTCCAATTAATATCCACGGAATTACCATTTCAAAGAGGGCATAGACCGCGATGTATTTCCAACCCTTGATGGCTATGAAAAATGACTTGTCATAGAGCGCTATCGGAATCAAAATCAGCGCGCCGATAAAAACTCGCAGAAAGACAACTATTGCGGGGGAGAAGCCAGTTTCAGGATCAACGGCTACCCGAATAAATAAGTAAGGAATACCCCACAGAAAGCCGGCCAAAATAAAGAGAACGAGATTGCGGCGCGACATTGCTTGAATATACTCAATTAGAAAGTAATCTCCTAATTTCGTCAGCACAAAAATCGATAGCTTGTGGTGAACTTGGAGTCGCAACAACGTTGGCAAAAAATCCATGAATCATTCCTGGAAATTCGCGATAAACAACATCTACTCCATCTGACTGCAACTTTTTCACATATTCTTCAGAATCGGAAATCAAAGGATCGTATTGGGCTGTGATAACGATTGCTGGTGCCACATTTTCAAATGTTCGGGCAGTTGCAGGAGCGGCATAGGGATTTTGATCAAAATCCGTTCCTTGTAGATATTGGTCCCAGAACCATTGCATCGCTTGCGTTGTTAGACCATATTCAGTTGCATATTCAATATATGACTTAGTGGTGAAATCACGAGCCGTACATGGATATACCAACAATTGATAGGCAACTTTTAAATCTAGGTCTCTGGCTTTTAGGGCAACTGCGGCAGCTAAATTACCGCCAGCGCTATCGCCCGCGACGCCAATCAAATTTGCGTCTATTCCAAATTCTTCTGCATGACTCTTTACATATTGCAAGGTTGCAAAACAATCATCGAATGGAGTTGGAAAGGGATGTTCTGGCGATTTTTGGTAGTTAACGCTGATTATTACCGAACCACTTTGATTAGCTAAGCGATGTAAGGCTGCATCGTATATATCAAGAAAATTTAGTACCCATCCACCACCATGAAAATAAATCAGGGCAGGTGATTTCTTATCTTCAGTTGGGCGATAAATACGGACCGGCAGATCAGCGGTAGGCCCAGGAATAAATCTATTTGCCACTGAAAGAATTGGTTCGGCGGGTCCGGCAAAAGCAACACGCTGCTGTGTCTGTTCGCGAATTACTGAGACAGGTGCCTGCCAAACTTGGGGAAGTCCAGCCGCCTTTTGCTCGCTAAGTTGCTTAACAATTTCAGGAGCAAGTGACATTTACTTCCAACCTTCGGTTTGATCGCGCAAGGTGCGATAGTGAGAAATTACTTCTGGAGTTGCAGCCGCACTCACTTTTTCAATTTTTCCGAGATCCCAAATTGGAGCGGCATCTCCACCCAATAGCGCCCATGCCGCTTGTCGAGCTGCGCCATTTGCAACGTATTCACCGGCAGGTGGCACCAATACTTCACGACCAAAAAGTGCAGCGGCAATCTGTGAGACGGCAGGATTTTTAGCAGCGCCACCAATTAAAATAATGCGCTTTACATTGACCCCTAGTTTTTCTAGCGCATCGACTGCATCAACTAAGCCGCAGAGCATTCCTTCGACCATGGCACGGGCGATATCTGCAGGATTAGAATTATTTAGATTCATTCCACTAAAGACGCCCGTTGCAGTTGGGCGATTAGGAGTGCGCTCTCCCTCAAAGTAAGGCAAGAGCGAGAGCCCATTGGCACCGGGTTTTGCGCTAAGTGCCAGTGAGCCAACTTCATCATGTGTTTTTCCAAGTATGCGAGTTGCTGCATCAAGTATTCGCGCAGCATTTAACGTGCAGACCAGCGGCAAGTAGCGGCCGGTGGCATCTGCAAATCCGGCAACTGCGCCAGAAGCGTCATGCGTTGGTGTATCAGAGACTGCAAATGCGGTGCCACTTGTTCCGAGCGAGACAACAACATCTCCTGGTTGGGCCTGGATACCAAGTGCTGCAGCCGCGTTGTCGCCCGCACCCGGTGCAATAGGTATTCCACTTGGAGTTGTTCCGCCAAATTCTGCTGGTTTAATTATTTTCGGCAGATTTATTTCGCGATCTGTGCGAAGTGCCACTGCCAAAATATCGCGGCGATATTGAGAAGTTGTTGGATCAAAGTAGCCAGTACCAGATGCTTCACTACGATCTGAAAATAACTTTCCAAATTCTAGAGTCTGACCTTTAGCGTGCTGTAATTGCCAAGAAAGCCAATCATGGGGCAGGGCAACTCCTGCAACTTTATCGGCGTTTGATTTCTCGCTATCGGCCAACCAACGCAATTTTGTTGCTGTAAATGAGGCAACCAATACTGAACCAACTTGTTTAGCAATTTCGGCGGTCCCACCGAGTTCTTTATTTAACGCTGTTGCTGCATCGGCTGAACGAGTGTCATTCCAAAGCAACGCATCACGAATAACCGCACCTTGTGAATCCAGCGCCACCATTCCATGTTGCTGTCCGCCAATTGAGATTGCGGAAACGTCAGCTAATCCACCAGCGGCAGCAATTGCGGTGTCTAAAGCGCTAACCCAGTGCGCCGGCGCAACTTCTGTGCCATCGGGGTGGGTGGCACGGCCTTCACGTACTAACTGGCCAGTGGCGGCGTCGCGAATTACGACCTTGCAAGATTGAGTTGATGAATCCACGCCCGCGACGAGTTTTAAATTAGCCATGGGACAAGGCTAGACTGTGTCTGTCAACGTTGACCACTTTTTATGATCTTTTAGTTCCATCCAAGATCTTAGATTTCATAACTTTTGAACTGGAGTTTTCATGCGTATTGGCGTCCTTACAGGTGGCGGAGATTGCCCTGGTCTTAACGCGGTTATCCGTGCAGTTGTTCGTAAAGGTGTAAAGGAATACGGCCATGAATTTGTTGGCTTCCGCGATGGCTGGAAAGGCCCGCTAGAAAATTACACAATGGAGCTCAACCTCGAGACAACGCGCGGCATCTTGCCTCGCGGTGGAACCATCCTCGGTTCATCTCGTACCAATCCTTTTAAGATCGAAAATGGCGTAGAACGCATCAAACAAAACTTGGCTGATCAAGGCATCGATGCGCTAATCGCAATCGGCGGCGAAGATACTCTTGGCGTTGCTACCAAACTTGATGCTCTTGGCGTAAAAGTTATCGGTGTTCCAAAGACAATCGATAACGATCTAAATAACACTGATTACACATTCGGTTTTGATACTTCAGTAAATATTGCAGTTGAAGCGATTGATCGCTTGCATACAACTGCCGAGTCACATCACCGTGCACTTATCGTTGAAGTAATGGGTCGCCATGCTGGTTGGATCGCACTTCACGCAGGAATCGCAGGCGGGGCGGCATGTATTTTGATTCCCGAAGTTAAATTCTCAGTAGACAAGGTCTGCGAATGGGTGGAATCACGCTTCGAGAGCAGCTACGCACCGATCATCGTTATCGCCGAAGGTGCGATTCCACAAGATGGTGACATGATCACTAAAGATTCAGAACTCGATTCATTCGGTCACGTAAAACTTTCTGGAATCGGCGAATGGCTTGCTAAGCAGATTGAAGAAAAGACTGGCAAAGAAGCTCGCACTTCAGTACTTGGTCACATCCAACGTGGCGGAACGCCAACTGCCTTCGACCGCGTACTTGCTACTCGCTTTGGCCTGCAGGCAATTACTGCTGCATCTGAAGGCGACTGGGGCAAGATGGTTGCACTTCACGGTACAGATATTGTTCGCGTGCCATTGTCTAGCGCCACTGAGAAGTTAAAAACTGTCCCAATCGAGCGATACAAGGAGTCGGAGATCTTCTTCGGATAATTCTCACCCGAGAATCTATCCGAACAAACTACCCTTACCCTCATGACTACTTCGCTAGAGAACCTCTTCAACCCTGCGTTAGTTGCGGCGCAACAACCGCAATGGCCTGGAGGTGTCGATGGTGAAAGCGTAAAAAAAGCAGTCGCAGATCTAAAATCATTTCCGCCACTTGTCTTTGCTGGTGAGTGTGATGATTTAAAGGCGAAAGTTGCCGAAGCAGCCGCGGGTCGGGCATTTTGGTTACAAGGTGGAGATTGCGCCGAAACATTCGCAGCAGCAACTGCTGATTCAATTCGCAATCGCATTAAGACAATTTTGCAGATGGCTGCAGTCCTGCAGTACCACTCAAGTTTGCCGGTTGTAAAAGTTGGCCGCATGGCTGGCCAATTCGCTAAGCCTCGCTCAAATGATTTTGAAACTCGCGGAGATGTCACACTTCCGGCTTATCGCGGCGATGCAGTTAATGACCTGGAATTCAACGAATCCTCTCGCACACCAGACCCACAAAGAATGGTGCGCGTCTACAACACATCTGCGGCAACTCTTAACTTGGTGCGCGCATTCACTCAAGGTGGGTTTGCCGATCTTCGCCAAGTCCACGAATGGAATAAAGGCTTTATTCGCGATTCATCAGTTGGAGATCGCTACGAACAAATGGCACGCGAAATCGGTCGCGCACTAGATTTCATGAAATCGGCTGGCGTAAATCCTGATTCATTTAAATCAGTTGATTTCTATTCCAGCCATGAAGCGCTGATAATGGAATACGAAAAGGCGCTGACTCGTATCGATTCACGCTCCCAGTTGCCTTACGATGTTTCTGCACACTTCTTATGGATCGGTGAACGAACCCGTCAATTAGATGGTGCCCATGTTGATTTCGCTTCTAAGGTTCGCAATCCAATTGGCGTAAAGCTTGGACCAAAGTCAACAGTTGATGACGCACTTGCCTTAATTGATCGCCTCGATCCTGATCGCGAACCAGGTCGTTTAACTTTCATCACTCGCATGGGCGCTGGCAAAATTCGTGAAGCCCTGCCCGCACTTGTCGATGGCGTAACCAAATCAGGAGCCCAAGTACTTTGGGTCTGTGATCCAATGCATGGCAATACTTTTGAAGCCGCAACCGGCTACAAGACTCGTCGCTTTGATGATGTTATGGATGAAGTGAAAGGTTTCTTTGAAGTTCATAAAGGCCTTGGCACTCATCCAGGCGGAATCCATATCGAGCTAACTGGCGATGACGTTACCGAGTGTTTGGGCGGCGGCGAACAGATCTCTGAAGCAGATCTAGCAACACGTTATGAAAGTGCTTGCGATCCACGTCTAAATCATTCGCAATCGCTAGAACTTGCCTTTTTAGTTGCTGAAATGTTGCGCGATCGCTAATTTAGCATCGTGTCAATTCTTCTTTCTTCCCTAAAGACTCCGGTTGGCACGCTAAATCTTGTAGCTGATGAGCAAATACTAATTAGTGCAAATTTTTCTACTGTGTCGGAATTAGGCACAACACGAGACGCCAGATCCGTTAGGAGAATTCCAATAATTACAGATTTAATTTCAGATTACTTTGATGGCGACTTAGAGGCGCTAAATGGTATTCAAGTTCGTCAAGATGGCGCGGTCTTTTCACAGTCAGCATGGAAGGCGATGCGTAAAGTTAAGGCGGGCAAAACTCTTTCTTACGCCGATTTAGCAGATCGCGCAGGTTCACCTGCGGCAGTGCGTGCAGCAGGAAGTGCTTGTGCAAAGAACGCAATTGTTCTAGTTGTACCTTGCCACCGCATCGTTAAAACTGGGGGAGCGCTCGGTAACTATGCCTACGGTTTAAATAAGAAAGAGTGGCTCTTACGCCACGAGGGCGCGCTTTAATATTTCAATGGCTTGTGCGCATTGCGTGTCATCAAAATCCAAATGAGTTACTAGGCGCGCATATTTAGGACCAAGTGCGCTAATCCAAAGTCCCGCCTCTTTTGTGCGAGCGGCGAGTTCGGCGGCCGTGATGGGTAGGGCACTTAAATCAAGGCCGACAATATTTGTTTCAACGGTATTTGGATCGATAAATGAAGCATCAACGGATGCTATAGCGATGGCGATCTCTTTAGCGCGGCGATGATCTTCTGTTAGTCGCGAAATATTATGATCAAGAGCGTAATGAGCTGCGCCAGCGAGTAAACCAACTTGGCGCATTCCGGCACCATAGCGCTTGCGCCAAATGCGTGCTTTTGTGACGCGATCTTTTGTACTGAGCATTACCGAACCAATGGGCGCGCCTAAGCCTTTAGATAAACAAACGCTGATCGTTTCAAAGTATTTTCCGTACTCGTTTAAGGCAACACCACTTGCAACGTGGGCATTCCAGATTCGAGCGCCATCTAAATGCAGCGCAAGGCCTACTTCATCAGCGCCTTTACGAAGGGCTTTAATCTCATCAAGTGGCTGAATAGTTCCGCCACCAAAGTTATGGGTATTTTCAACTGCGATTGCAGTAGTTGAGACTAGATATGGCCCAGAGTTAGGACGAGCGATTTCCAGCGCATCTTTTGCAATGAGCAGACCATTCTTGGCTGGCCAAGTGCGAGTTGTGATTCCACTAAATACTGCGGCAGCGCCCAGTTCGGCACGGACGATATGTGAATTAGTTTCAGCTATCAATTCTTCACCTGGAGCAACCAAAATACGTATTGCCAATTGATTTGCTAGAGAGCCAGTAGGTGTAAAGACTCCGGCTTCTTTGCCAAACATTGCTGCGACACGTTCTTCCAGTGAATTAATTGTTGGGTCATCACCATAAACATCATCTCCAACTGGGGCAGATGCCATCGCCTCGCGCATCGCTTGCGATGGACGAGTTACGGTGTCCGAACGTAAATCAATTGGAGAAGTCATTGTGTAAGCCTCTCACGCTTCTTTCATTACTATCAAATACATCGCTAGAACCACCATGGCGCCACCAATTGACACTTGCAAAGTCAGTAATTCTCCACCGAAGACGACTGCGAAGATAGCGGCAAAGACAACTTCCATAGTCAAGATAACTGCCACTTTAGTTGAGGTCATATGAGCCTGCGACCAGGTCTGCACGATAAATGCGACGGCGGTGCAGATGATTGCTGTAAATATAACGACGCCCCAGACTCCAGCATCAGGAGGTGTTTCATAACCCTGGCCAAGTGCGATCGCACCTGTGAGAAGTCCACAAATTGCCAATTGAACAATGGTTAGCGCGTAGGCATCTAAGCCAAAACTCCATTTACTTAACGCAACAATGTGAGCAGCAAAAGCGATCGCGCTAAAGAACACTAGCGCCTCACCAATTCCGACTGACCAACCGCGCAACGAAAGCAAGGCTAAGCCAACAGTGGCAAGTGCGACACAAGCCCAGGTAAATTTGTTGATTCTCTCTTTCAAGAAGAGCGCAGCAATTAACGGAGTTAATACAACATATAGGCCAGTTACAAATCCAGTGATCGCAGCTCCAGTACGTGCCAGCCCTAGCGTTTGGAAAATATATCCAGAGCCTAAGAAGAGTCCGGCTAGCGATCCTTTTAAGACTAGATCGCGATTTAATTTCTTCAACACACTTGGTCGCAACAAAACCATGGCAATCACTGCGATAAAGAAACGAGTTGCGAGAAAACTATTTACCGATTGTCGCTCGATAGCCGGCTTCATTAGAACAAAGGCTGCGCCCCAGGATGCAGAGACCGCTAATAGTGCCCATGGAGCCAAGCGCAACTGCATCTGGTGACGTGCGTTCATCCGCGCAACTTCTTTAATAGTTCAACTTCTTTGCCGTGTTCTGGCTCCATACCCGGTGTTTCTAAAATCAGTGGCGCGTTGGCAACGGCTGGATGCTTGAGAAGTTCCTTAAATGGATCTACTCCGATAAAACCATCGCCGATATTTTGATGACGATCCTTTAGCGCGCCACAGACATCCATTGAATCATTGGCATGAATTAATTGGATACGTTCTGCGCCAGCGACTTCCACGAGCAGGTCAAGAGTTTCTGTCATGCCGCCTTTTTTAGCGATGTCATGGCCTGCGGCAAATACGTGGCAGGTATCAAGACAGATGCCAACTTTAGGGTGGTATTCGAGAGCCTTTAAGTAGTATTCCAAATCTTCCAAGCGCTTAACTAGTGATTGACCTTGGCCGGCAGTGGGTTCAAGTAACAACATAGGTGCATCATCGGTCAACGCGTTAAGAATCGGCATCATCCCTTTGTGGATCTGCTTCCAGGCTTTTTCTATGAAGTCTTCATTAACGGCTGAACCGGTATGCACAACAACGCCCAGTGCTCCGATTTCCTTACCTCGCTTTAGCGAATATTCAGTCGATGCCAACGAATTAAGGTACGTGGCTTCGGTTGGTGAACCTAAATTAATTAAAAAAGGTGCGTGCACATAAACTTCTAGATCATGTGCTGTTGCCTTCTCGCGAAAGATGGTGTCGGCATCGTGGTTGGTCTCAGGCATCGCCCAACCGCGTGGATTGGATGTGAAGACTTGAATCGCTTCAGCGCCAATAGTCTCGGCGTAGGTGATAGAACGTTTTGCCATACCGCCGCTGGTCGGCGTATGTGCGCCGATGCGCGGTGATGTTTTTGGCATTGCCTTACCCTACTGTGATCGTCACCGCGCTGCCACGTTTAACCTTTGAACCGACCTTGGGCGAGATATTTGTTACCGCCTTGACCTTCTTAACGCCAATTTTCTTCACTACAACTTTTAGCTCAAGATCAGCAAGAGCTGCGCGAGCCTTGGCTTCGGTTAGCGAGAAGACATTTGGAATAAATACATACTGTGATCCCTTAGAAACGGTCAAAGTAATCTTGGCGCCCTTAGCAAGTGGTACACCGCCAGATGGGACTTGCATAATTACCGTACCTGCCAAAACACTCTCACTAAATTCATTAACCGTCTCAACATCAAATCCACCTTCGGTTAGTTCATTTAACGCTTGGTCTGCAGATTTACTGACGTATGACGTCACATTAATTGTTTCTATGCCTTTGCTAATTAATAAATTGACCACGGCATCGCGTTTAACTTTTTTACCCGCGGGAGGTGATGATGAAATAACGAATCCTTTTGGGGTTTGATCGTTAAATACTTCAGTTAAATCCCCAATTTTGATCGGTGATTTCGCCAGCAAATTAACTGCTGCTTCTGGTGTTAGTCCAACAAGTGATGGAATCAAATAACGTTCAGCGCCTTTAGAGATAATCGCTTTAACTTGCCCACCCGCATCAACTTTGCCGCCACCTGCCGGATCAGATTCAATTATCTGTCCCTCAGAGATCTCTTCATCAAACCGTTTTTCTGAGATTACGAGCGTTAATCCAAGAGGCGTAAGGGCACTCAAGGCTTCTTCTTGCGTGGCACCAACTATTGATGGCACAGCAACTTTGGATCCTGGTCCGACAAGTACATACCAACCAAAGATGCCCAGTGCGATCGCCAAACCTGTGGCGATGTAGCGATTGCGGCGAACTCGCTTACTTATCTTTTTGCGCTTGCGAATCTGTGCAGTGCTCTCTTTACCCTCTACTTTGGAATTCTTACCAGTATTTTCGCCCTTACTTATCGCCAAAGTCTCTTCCTTTTCAATTCGCGCCTTTTCGCGCCGGTTAGGTTTCTTTGATGCAGGGCGCATCGGAGCAATTGGAATATCTAATTCAAGGCTTAGCTGTTTCTGGTTGGGATCAAGGGCTTGGGCAATCAAGGTAAGTGATTGATGAAATTCGCTGGCATCACGTGGGCGCGCATCGGGATCAGAATTTGTAGCGCGGTAAATTAACTGATCAAGCTCTGGCGGTATTCCCGATCGCTTAGTACTCATCAGAGGAACTCGTTCATTAACATGCATATATGCAATCTGGATCGGCTCTTCGCCAGCATATGGTTTTTCACCAGTAAAAATTTCAAAGGCGGTAATTGCGGCGGAGTAGACATCACTTCGCGCATCTGCGATACCGCGTTGGACTTGTTCGGGGGATAGGTATGAAACGCTACCCAAAACTATGCTGGATTCGGCCGTCATTGTTGTGCCAAGTAAGGCACCTTTAGCTAAGCCAAAGTCAGCAATTTTGATTCGACCCTCTTTGGAAATCAAAATATTGTCAGGCTTGATATCGCGGTGCACAATTCCTAAGTTGTGAGCAGCAGATAACGCACTTAAAACTGGTAACAAGAATTGAATTCCGCTTGCAACGGATAAAGCGCCTTGTTCATTTAAATATTCGCGAAGGGTGTGCCCTTCCACTAATTCCATTACAAGAAAAACTGCCGGTGTGCCGTTTTGATTCCAACCTTGATCTTGTACTGAAACAATATTTGGATGCGAAAGGGCAGCTGATGCTTTTGCCTCTCGGATAAATCTCTCAACGAATTGTTCATCTTGCGCAAGGTGCGGATGCATAATTTTTACTGCCACTTTTCGATCTAGGCGGGTATCAAGACCTTCGTAAATTGTGGCCATGCCGCCGGATGCCATATGGCGGATGAGCTGATATCGCCCATCTATTAGCTCGCCAGTTAGGTCAGACATATCTCTAATTTTATGTAGTTAAAATGAAATCAGCCTTTTCGCGCGTTGAGTGTTGTAAGAAATATTGTTGCTGTGTGCCAAGCCACTTTTGCATTTGAATTCTCACCCCTGGGCCATCGCGGTGTAATACCCGCTGCACTCCGATTTCAGGGTCGATATCTATCCAGATTAGGGCGGCAAATTGATCTTGCAACGATTTATCGCCACTTCCTACACCTTCCAGAATTAGTAGATCTGCGGGTGCAATTACTTCAGGAGGATCAAATGAAGATGTGGCCCAGTTAAACCGAGATAATTTTGCAGGCTCTTGGCTTTGGTGTTGGGCTGATAAATATTGCAAAAACTGAGTCAAATCATCTGTTAAGGCGTTCTCCCAGCCGTCATACAGGTCATCCATATGAATTACATTTACCGACATTTTCGGTGAGAGAGCCAAGAAAATTTCATGAGCCAGCGTTGTCTTACCTGCACCAGCTGGACCATCAATTGCTATGACGGGATGGTTTTTTTGGCTACAGAGATCTAAGAGCGCTGCGATGAGCTGCATACCATTTGCTCCATCCCATAGCTGCTAAAGCGGTAAATGCAGCATAGAGCAGAGATGTAAAAGGCAGATCCTGCGAAGCGTAGAGTGCGACATAACCAGCATCGACAATTAACCACAGAACCCAAGTTTCATACTTTTCATAGACCATCAGAATCTGAGCACTTAAACTGCCAAAGAATAAAATGGCATCAGCGTAAGTGGATGCGGCGCCCATTGATTTTAAGACCGGTGCTAGTGCCAAAGTTGCAAGGATGATTGCGGCAAATATAAAGATCCGGTGCTTATTCGCAAGCGCTCCTGGTCGTGCACCCGTTGGCTCCCAACCAAACCATCCCAAAATCGCGGCCACGATAAAGACTATTTGCAAGGCGGCGCTGGCGTAGAGCTCCCATTGAATAAAAAGTATTCCATACAGAACTGAACTCGCTGCCCACCATGGCCAAGTCACTCGCTTACCTGTAATACCAAGTGCCACACCAATAAAGGAAGCAACCACTGCGATAAATTCTAGATATGAAAGATCGTAACCGAGAATGGATACTAAAGTTCCAGAGAGAAAGTTGTAAATAGATGACATTTAGAAACCTTTCCGCATCCGCATTACCGGATGGGTCAAGCGGTCGATCTGAATTTCAGATCCTCTCAGCCGTGTGAGCGGCTCCCGCATGGCAAACCTTATCCGATACGAGCCAAAACTGCGTCTATATATGCCCGACCTGCAACACGTGCGCGGCGCACATTAGAAGTCTTTGCTCGCTTATTAAATATGTCGTAGCCAATTTTTTCTACTTCATCAACGATTCCACAGTACAACTCACTTGCTGCGCGAATACAAGGCTGACTAGTCTTATCAAGGAGTGCAATCCCGGGTTCTGCAGCTTTCTGTAACGCCCGTACTCGAGCAATCTGAAACTTTAGGGCGCTGATAATTTGTGGGGTAAGAATTCGTGAGCGCAACATCTCAGGTGTCACGTCGTGTTCGGCTAATTCATCTAGCGGCAGATAAATACGTCCACGATCTAAATCCTCTGCAACATCGCGAATGAAATTGGCTAGCTGAAAAGCAACGCCCAGGTCTTTGGCAGCGGTGAGCGAGTTGATGATATCCCCACCCAGAATCGGCACCATTTCAAGGCCGATTACCGCCGCTGATCCGTATACATATTCATATAGATCATCAAAAGTTTTATATTCCGTGACAGTTAAATCCATCTCCATCGAGTGAAGAAAATCAACAAAATACTGGTGCGGAATATCAAAGCGTTGTACGGTATCTATCAGCGCTTTGCCAACTGCGTCGCTGGTAGCTCCTGATTTAAGTCCGGCTAGAACTTCAGCGCTCCATTCGCGCAAGACCTTCGCTTTCTCATCAGGGGATAGGGTCGAAGATAAATCATCAACAATTTCATCGGCATAGCGAGCAAAGCCATATAGAGCATGGACGAATGGACGTTTCTTTGCTGGCAAGAGAAGTGTTGCTAAGTAATAAGTCTTACCGTGCAGCGAATTTAGCCTCTTGCATTCTTCATAAGAAGCGCGAAGTGCTGGATCAAAGATCCCCGCCGCATTTAACTCGTTCACTTACTTAACCGGACCTACGATTCGCTCAGCGGCTAGTCGACCAGAAATCAAAACCATCGGAACGCCAACGCCAGGTTGGGTACCTGAACCAGCAAAGACCACATTTTCAAAACCTGCTGCGATATTTTTTGGGCGGAAAGGACCGGTTTGGAAGAAGGTGTGTGCACTTGCAAATGGTGCGCCCTGTTCCATGCCGCGGTCCTGCCAATCAAGGGGCGTGGTCATGACTTCAGTTTCAATGGAACCACTCAGGCCGGTATACCCGCGATCTTCCAGAGTCTTGATCATGTGATCGCGGTAGGGACGAGCTTGCGTCTTCCAATCTATATCGGCAGTTAAATTTGGCGTTGGATAGAGAATGTAATAAATCTCTTTGCCTGCCGGAGCCAGGGCTGGATCATCTTTAGTTGGAATTGTAACCAGCACAGATGGGTCTGACATCAAAGTTTTTTCCTTGATTAACTCATCAAAGATGCCATCCCAAGATTTTCCAAAGTGGATGTTGTGGTGGGCAACGTGGTCATATTTCTTGGAGGAGCCGACCAATAAAGTGGCACAAGATGGAGAGTACTTAAGGCGTTTTACTGAAAGTGGTGTCTTGCCCAATAGATCACGCCAAACAACTGGCAAGTCTGGGTTCATTACAACCACATCGCATTCGACGCGTTCACCGGTATCGGTGATGACAGCCTTGGCGCGGCCGTTTTCAACTTCCAAGCGAGTAACCGAAGTGCTGTATTTAAAAGTTACACCATGCTTTTCTGCTGCGGCAGCAAGTGCGCGCGGAACGGCGTGCATTCCACCCTTAGGGAAGAAAACTCCGTTGACCGAATCCATGTAAGCGATGACCGCGTAAATTGCCAAGGCTTGTTGTGGGCTAACTCCGGCATACATGGCTTGGAATGAATAAACCTTTTGCAAGCGCGGATCTTTTAAGAATTGATTTACTTTTGGTGAAAGTCGTCTAAATCCGCCCAGTGCGATCAAACGTGCCAAGTTAGGAGTTAGCAAGTTCAATGGTGAATCTATATTGCGATCAATAAAATCGTTCATCTCGTACTTATATAACTTGGTAACAAATTCAACGTATCTGCGATAACCCAGCGCTTCTTCAGCACTTACCGTACGACGAATTTCTTCTTCCATCTCGGCGGTATTGGCATGTACATCAATCTGTGAGCCATCGTGATAAAAAGCGCGATAAAGGGGTTTAAGTGGTGAAAGCTCTAGCCAATCTTTCATATCTTCGCCGACGCAACTAAAGGCATCTTGAATTAGCGATGGCATAGTCAAAACTGAAGGTCCAGTATCAAATGAGAAACCATCTTTTTTTAGCAGACCATTGCGCCCGCCCGGAACAGATTCGCGTTCGATGACAGTTACTTTGCGACCCGCACCCGCTAAACGAAGTGCGGCACTTAGCCCAGCAAGACCTGCACCGACAACGACAACATGATCGGTTGGTCCTTTTACTCTGGCTGGCATTTAATGACTCCTACGGATAGCACTTGTTGCGAGTTCAATCAGTAACTCGCGGGCTGAAGGCTCAATTTCAGCAGAGTTTGCCGCAGTTAGCGCGTCGGAAAGCAACCCTTCGATGAGATCTTCGACATCTTTAACAGCGCCAGTTGCAGTGATTAGCCCGCGAATATCTTCGATCTGATCAGAGGTTAGATCCGCGCGACCGAGGGCTGCGGTTATCTTGGCCGAAGTCTGTTGGTCTGCCCGCTCTAAAGTCATCGCCATCAGCACGGTTCGTTTGCCTTCGCGAATATCATCACCGGCTGGCTTGCCAGTAACCGATGGGTCACCGAAGATGCCCAAGATGTCATCACGAAGTTGGAAAGCTTCACCGAGTGGCAGACCATATGCACTTAATATATTTATTAACTGGGATCTTTCATTGCGATTAGTGATGGCAAGCGATGCGCCTAGATGAAGCGGTCGCTCAATTGTGTATTTTCCAGATTTATAACGCGCGATGCGCAGTGAGCGATCAACACTGGGAGTCTTCTCGCCGGCTTCGCGAACATCTAAATATTGTCCCGCCATTAATTCGATGCGCATTTCATCGTGGACTGAGAGCACCGATAGCAGTGCAGCATCAGAGACACCTGATGTGTGAAGTAATTGATCAGACCAAACTAGCGCCAGATCTCCGAGCAAGACTGCGGCTGATTCACCAAATTGATCTGCCAATCCAGCCATGGCCTCAGATTGGTGCAAATTTTCGAATTGGCGATGAATCGCTGGTTTGCCACGGCGAGTATCGGAGCGATCCATCAAGTCATCATGAATTAGTGCGCATGCTTGTAATAATTCTAAACTGGTGAAAGCACGAATATCCGCAGGAGTTGGTACCTTGCCGGTTGCGGCGAACCCTGCGTATGCAAATAGCGGTCGCAGACGCTTGCCACCTTCGAGCAAGAAAGATTCGAGAGCATCACAAACTGGAATTAATTCGGAGCTGATGCCACTTAGGTATTCGCGCTGCAAAGTTAAATACGAGGTCAGTTCGCTATGAACCTGCTCACGTACTTCAAGGAGCGTGCCACGCGCATCATTAACCACGGCGCAACGGTACCCTGACCGCATGGAGATGCGCATGACTGGAATTGGCGAGAGCGTCGCATACTCCTTTGAATTCTTCCCGCCGAAGGATCAAGAGGGGGAGGAGCGCCTCTGGAGCGCAATTAGTGCGCTCGAACCGATCGCCCCTGATTTCATCTCTGTTACTTATGGTGCAGGTGGATCGACACGCGATCGCACAATTCGCATCACATCCGAGATTACCGAACATACAAAGTTGCCAGTTGTTGCACACTTAACTTGCGTAGGTTCCACTCGCAATGAGTTAATTGAAATTTTGGGTCGTTACAAAGCAGCAGGAATTCATAACATCTTGGCGCTGCGCGGTGATCCAACTGGCGGCCCGCGTGCGCCATGGACACCTACTTCAGGCGGTTTAAATCATGCCGAAGAATTAGTTTCGCTTGCCGCAGAATTCGGTGGATTTACCATTGGCGTTGCAGCTTTTCCTGATGGCCATCCTGCATCAAACGGTGATTTTGATAAAGATATCCAAACGCTTCTGCGCAAGGAAGTCGCTGGCGCAACTTTTGCAACTACACAATTTTTCTTTGAGGTAGAAAAGTGGCAAGCACTCGTTGATAATTTAGCTAAACGCAGATCTCAGTTACCGATCATCGCCGGAATTTTGCCCATAACAAATGTTAGTCAATTAAATCGTATGGCTGAATTAAGTGGAACACCAATCCCTGTCAGCATTGCATCGGCTTTTGATGCCCTAAAAGATAAGCCAGAAGATGTTCGCAAATTAGGTGTCGATCTTGCCACCAAACTTTGTGAAGATTTATTAGAAGCAGGTGTTCCAGGGTTGCACTTCTACACAATGAATACATCTACTGCCACACAAGAGATATTTGCGCAGATCAAAGATAAAAAAAGGTCATGAATAAATCTGAGTTCAACGTCGCTTGGAGCGCCCTTCATGGTGGCGCCGAAATCAAAGGCGCTGTAAAAACCTGGCTGGCTATTTCTTATTCATCGGCCAAAGTCGCATCCGCTCTTAGAATGAGCCCAAATTTTCTTACACTTCTGGGCTTGGTATTTGCTATCGCCATGGCAGTAAACCCGCTATCGCTCTGGACTATTCCGCTGCTAGTTCTTTCGCTTTACGCCGATGGCATCGACGGTAGCGTTGCTATTTATCAAAATCGCAGCAGTTCATTTGGTGCAATTCTGGATTCAGTTGCTGATCGCATCAGCGAAGCGCTCTGGTTTTATGTGGCATACCGAATCGGCGCACCAGCTTGGTTGGTTTTGGTTACCTATGTAATCGCTTCAACTCAAGAATATGCACGAGCACGACTGGGCGGCTTAGGTATCGATGATGTAGGCGTAGTGACTCCTGCAGAACGTCCGGTGCGAGCCAGTTTTATTTTCATCGCACTTGTTGCTTATGCCATTGATTTAAATTTAGTTGTTGCCGCGATGGCTGCACTGTTCGTATTGCAAATCTGGAGTTTTTATCTAGTGGCGCGCTTTGCCTACAATCGCCTCTGAAACGATTTCAGCGCTTAATCCAACTAGTGGCAACCCACCACCAGGATGGGCAGAGCCACCAACGCAATACAAACCCTGCAATGGCGAACGATTCTTAGCACGCATAAACGCCGAGCGTGCGCCGTTGCTAGAAGTTCCATAGATCGCACCGCCTGGCGCCATCACCGATCGTTCTAAATCTGCGGGCGTGCGGATTTCTAAAAGTTCTAGCCGATCACGAATAGATATCCCGCGCGCTTCCAGCGAATCAATAATTTGCATTGCATAACGATGGTTAAAGTCTTTATCGTTCCAATCAAAACCATCAGCGCCCGATACATCGTGGCGAGGTGCGTTAATCAAGATAAACCAGGCTTCATGCCCGGCGCGTTTGACCATTGTTTCATCGCGTGGTGCGCATATATAAATCGCAGGATCTTCAACCGGCTTTTTGCGGTCAAAAATATCTATGAATTCGCTGTCATAATTTTTAGGAAAGAAAATATTGTGATGGGACAACCCAGAGTCCGTCTCGCTTGGGCGTAAACCAATTAGCAAAGAAAAGCCAGCCAATGATGGATCAGCTTTGGCTAAATCAGCGCGCTGTCTGCGCAATTTCTTAACTTTTCCAGTGATCAATTTGTTATAAACCAGTGATGCATCAGCGTTTGCTACGACCGTTAAAAAATCCAATGAGCGGCCATTGACCAATGTAATTCCGTTTACGCGGCTGCCATCATGATTTATTTGGGATACCTCAACGTTGAATTCAAATTTCACACCCCGGTCAATGCAACGTTGATAAACAGCATCTGCTAATTTTCCAACACCGCCTTTTATATGCCAAGCGCCAAAAGCTTCTTCTACGAAGGCAATCGATGAAAGCACGGCAGGTGCAACACGGGGATCAGATCCACTGTAAGTTGCATAGCGATCTAAAATATTTCGTAGTCGGTTATCTTTTAATTTGATTTGGCGCAGCGATTTCCATGGCGCAATTATTCGCAGATCGCGCAACAAAGTAGGACGCCTTAATAGCGAGGCAATTGATTCAAGTTCGGATTCCACAAAAGGTTCGCGCGAGACATCCCACATGGATTCGGCTTGGCGCATCACTTGATCCCACTCCAGAGCCGATGCGCTGCCCATAGAAGTTTCAATTGCAGCCAAGGTTTCTTTGCGCGATAGGTTGGCAAATTTAACTGATGTTCCATCGTTAAAGCGATAATCAAATGAGGGGTTAACGCTCTCGAGTTCAAGCACGCGCCCCATGACATCACCGGTACGTTGGAAGAAGTCGCGATAAACCGCTGGCAGCGTTAATAAAGATGGGCCAGTATCAAATGCGTAATTTCCGATCCATTCAGTACGACACTTTCCGCCGTGGCGATTAGATGATTCAAATACTGTTACCTCAAATCCAGATCTTGCTAAGCGCGCTGCAGTGCACATTCCACCCATGCCAGCTCCAATTACTGCAACCTGCTTTTTCATTTGGCTCATAGGGTGCGCCCCTTCCACTGCACTTTGCCGCGCGCGCGCCAACTGTAAAAAATCAAGTAAATCAAAATTACTGACGAGATTGGATGTAAGAGTGAATCTAGAATTCTTCCACCAGATCGTTTCGCACTTAAAGCCCGCGTAATGACGATAATTTGAAAAGTAAATAGGCCAATTGGATTTCCACTAAACCACGCTAGAACTGGTGCAACGCCAGTTGCGAAAATAAATATGATGACAATGCCCGTATTCAGAGGCGTAGGGAAAGCGCTCCACAAAGATTTCCCATAGCCGGCCCTAATATCGCTGAAATTCTTATACATGCGCGTCTTTGCCAGAGTTGACCCATCGGCAACTCCACCGTGCGCACCTGTTGCAATTAGTACACGAGCCAACTTCATATCATCTAGAACTTCAGCTGCAATCTTCTGAAATCCGCTTGTCAGGTCGAGAGCACTTTTAGTTACCAAAAAAAATTGACCATTTGCGACAGCAAGTGAAGTTCGATTTGACCTCTCGGCCAGTCGCAATGGCACAGTAGTCATCCATGACCATTGCAGAAGTGGTTGTACTAAACGTTCAGCAAATGAAATCGCAATCTGGCGCGGATAAGGAGATATAAAGTCACGTTTGCCCATCATGGCTATGGCTTGGGCAATTGCAGTTGGCATTAATCGCACATCGGCATCAATTGTCACAATGATTTCACCACTTGCAATTAAATACCCTTGCTGTAGTGCCCATGGTTTGCCCAACCAACCCTCTGGTAGTTCAGGGGCGTTAACAATTTTTATAGGAGCGCCTTCGGATCTAGCGGTCTCTAATAATTTATTAGTGCTATCTGTTGAGGAATCATCAATAAAGATAATTTCTAGCGATTTCAAGTGGCTTTGCTTGGTAAGACAATCGACTAAATCATTGATATTTTCGGCTTCATTTCGAACCGGAATCAATACCGAAACGCTCTTGTCAATTTCTTGCACAAATCTAGGACGTCTAATTGTTATGAAATTGGCAAGTGCGATCCAAAGTAAAAAAATCGCGAAGAAAAATAGAGCGGAAGTCATCTATTTATTAAGGACGGCCGAGCCAACGCGAGAAGATGTATGGAGCCAGTACCGCTCCAAATGTAAGGCCGAAGATAAATGCAATACCTGGACGATCAAAGAAGAATAGGTTAGAGACAACCCCGGCAAACCAAGTCCAAATTAAGAAGATATCAATCGTAATAAAGCTTGCACTAACTTTGCGACGATCACGGGGGAGCGTTAAATGCAGAATTGCAATGAGCGCCATGCCGGATAACAACCAACCAAAAGCATTCGACAATGGAACTTCAGGAGTGAAAGGCACATGCGAACCTTTTACTTCCCATGTCCAACGTCCTGCTGTAACCATCTGTGGATCAAGAAACAAGTCATAAGCCATAAGCCCGAATCCGCCATAGAGAAATACCCAATTGCCGGCAACTCGGCGTGCTGCGCAAAGTATTGGGTGCGCAATCATCGCCCAAGCAAATGGAACAACCAGAGGAACATCAAAGAGTTGTGGACCTAGGGATGGATCATATTCATAAGTTCCAAAGGGCCAACCAGTTTTCAAACCCATTAACTCAATAAGAAAACCAAATGAAAGAGCGATGCCGAGGTATGTAAATGCATAACGCGCCCCGAAGGCTAACAAAGCGTGAAGTGCCATCGCACCCGCACCCCAATAAACGGTAGAAATTGTTACAACTCGTAAAGCTTCGCCACCTAGAAGTGGATAACTGATTTGCAGCAATATGGCGATACCTAAAGTGAAATTTAGTGCTAATTGTGCGCGAGACGAAATTCCGCGGCGGCGATTACGACGCGGTGAGTAATGACGAATCGACATGGGCTAAGTCTGCCCTACTTAAGTACTTACTTCGTAATTAAGCCTCGAATATCGCGAACTGCAAAGCGGGCAAAGAGTTCTTCGGCATACCAGCCATGGCGTTCGGTGGCAGCGATTGCGCTTTGGTGCGCTGCACCCTTGTAAGCAAAATTTCTTAGATCAGCGCCAGAGTTCCAATGCGAGAAAGTTCCTTGCAACCCGATAGGTGCTTCACCTATCCCAATTGTTCTAATTAAGCCCTCAGATGCGTGCAGGCTTTGTGTTACCGGCGGAACTGCGCGCCAGAATCTAAAATTCTGAAGCCACTTAATCCGTGCCCGAGTTATTGCAACTACTTGCCCATCAGTTTGAGTAGATGAGTACGCAAATGGATTTTTTGCAGCCCACAGCCCCTGTGAGGAAATTGGATCAAGCAAGAATCGCACTTCTTCAATTGATTTAGCCCGCCAACGTTTAATTAACTTTGAGTCATCGAGAGCGCCTAATTGCCCTTCATCAAGAACAACCACACAACCCCAACGGTTGGCATCGGCATCACGTGGTGTAAATGTTTCTCCTTTACCCGTGCCAAGCATTTTTGCGAAAGTTACGCCCTTCATTTTGCGCAATCCACCGCGATCGAGTGCCATGCGCAGCAGAGCAAATCCAATATCGCGACTTTCTATCTTCCAAAAGTAGGCAACGGTAACCGCTGTGGTGCTCATCGAGAAACTCCGGCAATTTCCATTACGTGCGCAGCAACTTTTTCGGTGTTATCCCACATTGGGGCATGCCCACACTCTTCAAAAATTATCCAATCCGAATGTTGTGGCGCCATGGTTCGCTCTTGACAGGTCGTGGCAGGCAAAGTTTTATCGGAATCACCAAAGATTATTTTTACCGGAATTTTGGGATCGATCTGCGAATCAAAGCGCTTGTGCAACATGCCATCCCAGGCTGGAAAGTAACCAGGTGAATTCGCCATTGCCAGCGTTGCATCAAGGCAAAGCTCATAAGAAAATTCTCGCCAACGTGGACTGACATCACCAAACCCCAATTTACGAGAACGTTCGTATTTTAAAAACGATGGAGCCAGAGCCGCAGATCTACTGGTCAATAAGCGAAATTGTGAAGCACCTGGCCTGCGTTGCACATATGTTGCAAGCCAAAATCCTGCAGGTGCCAAGGCGGTCACGCTGCGCACTGAATCAGGAAAAGATGCTGCCATTTCCAGAGCGATCCAACCACCCCAAGAACTTCCAATTAAATCAAACTCAGTAACTCCAAATTGTTCTTTAATTTCACGAACAATCAGCTCGCCGATAGAAATTGGATCCATGGACTGACCAGAGATCATTGGCGTTTGGCCATGCCCTGGTAGATCAATTGTGATTACGTTAAAGCGCTCCTGCAAAAAAGGGGTCAGCGGTTTCCAGGCGGTAGCCGCCGAGCCCATGCCATGCACCAGGACGATATACGGCGCAGACTTATGTGCTGCTTCATGCACTGTTAATGAAAGGTTCATCTCAATTTGAATTTTACCCCGTGGCGCGCACTTTTTCATGGCCAAAGATAGGCAATGATGGCGCCATGAAGTTTCGGAGAGTTGGATCAGAAGTATTAGGAAGCGCAGTATTAGTAATGACCGTCATCGGTTCGGGTGAAATGGCAACAAACCTGTCAGCTGACACAGGTGTTCAGTTACTGATTAACTCCCTCTGCACCGCGGCGATCTTGTACTTACTTATTACTCTTTTGGCCGATATCAGTGGAGCTCATTTCAATCCGCTCGTAACTTTGATACTTGCCTATAAGCGCGAGATGAAAATAGCTGAGACCGCTCAATTTATCTTTGCTCAATTTATTGGCGCCTTAATCGGTGCAGGGCTGGCAAATTTAGTCTTCGACTTGCCGTTATTTACCGCATCAACAAAGGTTCGTAGCGGAAGCCACCTCTTCCTCAGCGAGATCATTGCAACCGCTGGACTGATCTTCATCATCTTCGCTGCCCTTGATCAAAAGCGCGATAAGAAGATTCCAACACTTGTTGCCTGCTGGATCGGTGCCGCATATTTCTTCACATCATCAACATCTTTTGCTAACCCTGCAGTTACCTTTGCAAGAGGTTGGTCAGATACATTCGCCGGAATCGCGCCAGAATCGATTGCACCATTTATGGCTGCCCAATTAATCGGTGCGGTACTAGGGCTGCTAATAAGCCAATCACTTAGCGTTAAAAGCAAGGGAAAAAAATGAGTAAGCCATCAGTACTTTTCGTCTGCGTGCACAACGCCGGTCGCTCACAAATGGCGGCAGGCTTTATGCGCGAACTTGGACAGGGTCGCGTAGAAGTTCTCTCTGCTGGCTCTGCTCCTAAAGATTCCATCAATCCAATAGCAGTTGAAGCAATGGCCGAACTCGGAATAGATATTGCAAATAACACACCAAAGATTTTGACACCAGAGGCCGTGCAAGCATCAGATGCCGTAATCACAATGGGTTGCGGCGATGCCTGCCCGTACTATCCCGGCAAGCGTTATGAGGACTGGGTGCTGGATGATCCAGCAGGACAGGGAATTGAATCTGTTCGCGTAATCCGCGATGACATAAAGGGACGAGTCGAAAAGTTACTTTCCGAACTACTTAGCTAATCGCCGACAACCATTGGAGTTGCACCTGTACACGTAATTAATTCAGCGAAAGAAGTTGGATAAACAGCGTGCGGGTGGCCAGATGCTGCCCAAACAATTTCGTAATCGTTGAGCGCTTGATCGATAAGAATTTGTTCTGGGGGAGTTATCCAACCAAGTGGAGCTACGCCACCAACTGAGTAACCAGAGATATCTTTTACATAGTTCGCGTCCGCGCGACCGAGTTCAGCGATTCCTAAATTCTTAGCAACAAGATCGGTATCAACTCGGTGGCGACCGCTAGTAATAATTAAAAGTGGATTTCCGGAAGGCAATTTAAAGATAAGGGAAGAGGCAATTTGCCCGACTTCAATGCCAAGGCCGTTAGCAGCATCAACTGCAGTGCGGGCGGTATCAGATAGAATTGTGACTTGGCCTTTTACTCTGAGATCAATAGCGGCTTGAATAAAGCGTTTCACCGCTGCCTTTTCTAATATGCCATCCATGGATGCAGGATACCCTTGGCAAATGTCTCTCGGAGCACTTGATCAAGTACATCGTGCGAAATTAGCGCGCAATTCCTTATGGGTCTGCTTCTTATTGCTCGGCACGGTTTCGATGGGTTGGGTGCCACGCATCCCAGAAATTAAAGATGCAATCGGGTTATCAAATGGCGCCTTCGGCTTCGTTTTATTGGGCAGTACCTTTGGATCCATCACGGGTGCGCAATTAGCTGGGCGTTTTATGCATATGTATGGGTCTCAACGGACAATTTTTGTGGGCGTCTTTATTATGCCCGCCGGGCTGGCTGGCATGGGTTTGGCAACTAACGCTCTTACTTTATTTCTAACTCTTTACACAATGGGCTTTGGTTATGCGCTAATTGATATGTGTTACAACTTTCAAGGCACTGTCGTTGAAAAGATTTTAGGTAGGCGTCATATGTCTTCATTTCATGCGATGTGGAGCACTGGTGCATTCTTAACTACCGTTGTTGGTGGACTTATTTCTCGCCATGTTTCACCGCGCGATAATTTGATTGCCATCGCCGCAGTTGCTCTTATTGCTTATTTGATAGCCGCTTACTACTTACTGCCATCGAGCATTGATGGCCATAAGGGCGATGAAGAGCATGAGTCAAAAATTCCGCTATTTGGAAAAGGCGTGATGCCGCTCTGGTTGCTCGGCGTTGGGTTGCTTTCTAGTTTGGTTGGAGAGGGTGCGGCAAGTGATTGGGGTGCGATCTTATTGCGCGATGAAATGGGATATGAAAAAGGTGTTTACGCATCTGCCTTTGCATCCTTTGCTCTTGCCATGATTGTCAGTCGCTTTCTTGGTGATCGAGCGTTAGATCATTTTGGGCCGGCGCGTTTGGTGCAATTAGGTGGTTACTTAGGTGGATCTATCTGGGGAATCGCTATGTTGATTGCAATTCCCATGTCAGATACATATCCGATACCGGCACTTGTGATTGTGAACATCGGCTTTATTGCTGCAGGTCTTGGCATTGGTCCAATGTTTCCGGCATTTATTTTGGCAGCAAGTAAAACTCCAGGCATTGCACCTGCCGTTGCAATCTCACGCGTTGGCGTGATCGGAATAGCTGGCTTCTTCTTCGGGCCAACTGTTACGGGAATTATTGCGCAATATACAAATCTTTCAATCGGCATGATCTATCCAGTTGCGATGTTAATTCTTACGGGTTATCTATCGCGCGGAATAAAGAAAGTTACGCCTTAAAGATAAGTTTGAATCAAGGTAAAGATGGAAATCGCAAATAGCAGGTAAGCAAATGCTTTGCGAAGTACAACTGGTGAGGTCTTATGTGAAAGAAGTGATGCAACCTGGGCAATGACAATGGCCGATGCCCCCATCAAGATCGGGATATGCCATTGCACATCGCCCCATTGCGAGCGATGTCCAATAAAGGCAGTTAGCGAGTTAGCGGCGATAATTAAGAGCGAAGTTCCGGCAGCCACAATTTGCGGAGTTCCAAAGTAGAGAACCAGAACTGGGATTGCGAGGAAGCCACCACCGATGCCAAAGAGCCCAGTTATTGTTCCGATGAACAAGGACATAAGAATTAACACTGGAAGTGGCATTCGTTTATGTTCATCGAGCTTTGGCGGACGCAGCATTGATGCACCTGCCAAGAGCAATACGCCGGCAAAACCAGTTGTAATAACTGAATCCGGTATTTGTTCGACGATCGATGAAAAACCTAAGTTGGTAATTGATCCGATACCCCAAATCACAAAGGCATCGCGATAAAGAACTTGGTTTTGTCTCGCTTTGGGAATCACCCCGGATAGAGCGGCAAGTAATACAACAGCTAAAGCAGCAGTTGTTGCTGGTTTGGGATCAAAGCCAAAGCCGTACATCAGAATCGGAACCGAGAGCATGGCGCCACCTGCACCAACGAAGCCAAGTACGGCGCCGATAAATCCGCCAGCAATTAGCGCAAGTGCGGTCTCCATTTCTTAATACTCTCACCGAAAAGCAAAACGGCCCCCATCTCTGGGAGCCGTTTCGGTGAAGGTTTCTTTATTTGGTAAAGAAAGAGATATTTCCGAGGTGTGGCCCGAAAGCATCTGCTGAAACAGTGCCACTGTAGATAAGTGCGAAGATGATTAGAGATGCGCCGGCAAGAGCGAGATCCTTGTTGAAAGCGATCATTTCGTTCTGCTTGGTAGTTGCATCTGTCTCTTTCCAAAAGTTGTGGAAGATAACGGCTGCAAGTATCAATGTGATTGCGAGTAAGAGCGCTCCAAGGTCCACCCAGAAACCAAGTGCGATATAGATGCCACCAAGCAGGAAGAAAAGACCACTTACGATTACGCCAATCTTTGCAGCAGGCAACTTCTTGTACTTGGCATAGCCGGTCATCATTTCAAGTTTTGCGAAGTGAGCGATTCCTGATGTGATGAAGATAAGCGCGAAAAGAATTCGGCCGATTACGAGTACTGCGTCCATGGATCTCCTTGTTTAGTCTTTTCTATTTTGATGGGTCTGTGTTCTGACTCAGGCAAGTGTAGGGGAGATAGTTGAACTTTCAACTATCTTGAGCGTGGCGACACGGTGGTCTTGCCAATGTCAGGGCCTTGGGCTACTTTTCGAACACTTGTTCGAATATCCACAGGAAGGCAAAAGGCCCTTAAAAATGTCAGTCCCAGAAGTTGCTCCCGCTCACGATGTCACTTCCGATGGAGCGGCCACCCCTATCGAATTTACCTTTCGCGGCAAACGCTTTCGCATCCATGCTGTTCTATCGCGTTGGTGTGAAGCAGGTGGTTGGTGGAATCGGGTTAGCGATGGCATCTATCGCCCTGATGATGGAGCGCGCGCGCTATGGACAGTTGAAGCTGCGCCAATCGGTGCACTCAAGACCTTTGAACTCGAACGCGATGAGATCACAGGTTCTTGGATCGTAAAGCAGGTTTGAGACAAGAGTGAGCTTTATTCACCTGCGCACATCAAGTGCTTTCTCACTTAAATACGGAACAACCCAACCACGCGATCTTGTAGAACGTGCTGCGCAATTTGAATCACCGGCGCTCGCTCTGACAGATCGTGATGGTTTATCTGGTGCGATCCGTTTTGCTAGCGCATGTCTGGAATTTGGTATCGCACCAATTATCGGCGTAAATCTTGCAATTGATTTATTAGCAAACCCAAATATTAAAAGTGTACCTACTAAAGATCTGCCGCGTGTGACGGTATTAGCACATGGCGATGGGGGATGGCGCGCTTTGGTGCGTTTATTAAGTGGACTAAATATGAACGCGGCCGATCGCACTCCGATTTTGACTCTAGATTTACTGCAACGCTTTAGCCAATATTCGACTCAATTGCATTTGTTACATGGCCCCGAATCACCAGTTAGCCAGGCGCTTACCCTGCATCGCAGCGATATCGCGCTTGAGATATTTAATAAAACTCGGCCGCTCTTTGGCGATCACGCTATTGATTGCGTTTCGCACCTGGTTGCGGGCAAAGGACCTTTCTCAACAACACATGCTGCGCGATCACTTATCTTTGCCCGCGATCACGATATCGATGCGGTAATAACTAATGCGGTACGTATGCGCGATGCTGCTGATGGACCGGTCGCTGACATCCTTGATTGCGCACGCCAATTAGTCCCGTTGCATCAACGCCACCTCGAACGTCGCAATGCACAGGGATATTTAAAATCAACCGATGAGATGATTTCACTGGCTGCCGAAATTGCGCGCGCCGCAGGGGAGCGCACACCACGTGAACTTCTGCAGACGACGCGTCAATGGGCCGAACGTGCGCTCTTATCGCCACAACGCGATCTTGGTTTAGGCGGAATTCACTTACCTGAAGCGCACATAGTCGGCGCAGATTCGGCTAACTCCATGCGCGCCCTGCTGCGCACTCGCTCTGAATCAGGAATTAATTGGCGCTATAACGATTCGGCCACAATCACTAAAGCCCGGGCGCGTTTAGATGATGAGTTAGCAACTGTTGCAACGCTGGGCTATGAACCTTATTTTTTAACGGTTGCAGATATCACCGATATGGCGCGTGCCAAAAATATTCGGGTGGCAGCTCGCGGCAGTGGTGCGGGTTCTCTGATCTGTCATCTACTTGGCATCTCCGGAGTCGATCCAATGCAACATGGTTTATTGATGGAACGCTTCTGTTCTCCGTTGCGCAGAGCGCTGCCCGATATTGATATCGACGTTGAATCTGCGCGCCGTTTAGAAATTTATGACTTGGTCTTCAAACGATATGGCGATACTGATTGGCAATCACCGCAGGCGATCTCGCGATGTGCCACTGTTTCGATGGTCGACACTTACCGCGCGCGAAATGCGATTCGCGATGTGGGCGCCGCTATGGGCTTGCCCGCAATCGAGATAGATCTGATCGCTAAATCACTGCCACATATCCGTGCCCGCAATATTGAGGCCACCCTTAAATCACTTCCCGAACTTCGCTCACTTAATTTATCGGCGCCCCTTACCGCGATGGCGATTTCCTTGGCGCAACGCCTGGATGGTCTACCGCGCCATCTTGCGATGCATCCTTGTGCTGTTGTTCTATCTGATAGCGGACTTTTAGATCGTGCGCCGGTGCAACTTAACGCCAGTGGTTATCCGATGGTGGAATTTGATAAAGATGGCGTAGAAGAAATCGGTTTACTTAAACTCGATATCTTGGGTGTGCGCATGCAATCCACAATTGCACATGCGGTGCACGAGATAAAACGGGTAGAAGAGATTGATCTAGATATAGATGCAGTGCCGCTAGATGATGAGCCAACTTATAATTTAATTCAATCAACCCACACCTTGGGTATCTTCCAAGTTGAAAGCCCTGGGCAACGCGAACTAGTTGGCAAGTTAGCCCCCAAGACATTTACCGATTTAATTATTGATATTTCGCTATTTCGCCCCGGCCCAGTTAAGAGCGACATGATTCGCCCATTTCTTAACGCCCGCCATGGCTGGAACCCTGCCCAGATAATTCACCCTGATCTCTATTCGATCTTGGCCGAAACCGAAGGCGTGGTCGTCTTTCACGAACAAGTGATCTCGATCATCGCCACGATGACTGGCATCTCTCTAGCTGC
>CAWUTY010000148.1:0-4700 GCA_963925575.1 Candidatus Nanopelagicaceae bacterium | reverse complement strand
GCTTTAGCCATTTTGTGATCCTCTACATAAATTTCTCAAGGCCGATTGTCAGCCCTGGGTGTGCAATTATCTTGCGAACACCAAGTAAAACACCCGGCATAAATCCTGCTCGGTCTAAGGAATCGTGACGAATTGTCAGCGTCTCACCCAGCCCGCCCAGTAAAACTTCTTGATGAGCAATTAGGCCGCGCAAGCGAATTGAATGAACCGGAATATCTCCAACCTTGGCACCACGAGCACCGTCTAATGAGGTTGTCGTTGCATCTGGCATCGCGGTTAGTCCAGCATCTTTGCGAGCCTTCGACATAAGTTCTGCGGTGCGAGATGCGGTACCTGATGGCGCATCCACTTTATTTGGGTGGTGAAGTTCAATGATTTCAGCAGATTCGAAGTATTTGGCTGCCTTGGTTGCAAACTCCATCATTAAAACTGCGCCAATAGCGAAATTTGGCGCGATTAAGACACCGACTTTAGGGCTAGCGGCAATCAGTTTTTCTAATTTTGAGATACGCCCCGCATCAAAACCGGTTGTACCAATCACGGCGTTGATTCCGTTAGATATTAAAAATTCTAGATTGGCCATTACCGAATCAGGAGTTGTGAAATCGACAACCACTTGAGCGCCACTTGCTTTGAGTTGATCAAGTGAATCTCCGAGATCTAAGGTAGCGACTAGTTCAAGATCAGTGGCCTCAGTGACAGCCTTAACTACTTCTGCACCCATGCGACCACGCGCACCTAAGACTCCGACTTTGATCATGACTGCAACACCTTTTCAAATTTCGCTTCGCTTTTAAAGGGACCAACTAGAGCAAGGGTAGGTGATTTGGTGAGATATTCGCTAGCAATTTCGCGTACGTCGGTTGAATTCACGCGAGAAATCGCTTTCAAGATATCGTCAAAGCCCATAACTTGGCCGTAAACAATTTCATTCTTGCCGATTCGACTCATGCGCGATCCAGAGTCTTCTTGGCTCAAGACCAACGAACCACGAACTGCCCCCTTGGCGCGTTCTATCTCCTCATGGCTCATTCCATTTTCAGCAACATCTGCTAAAACTTCCCGAATGATCTGAATGACTTCAATGGCTTTCGTTGGATTGCAGCCGGCATAGAAACCGATCTGACCTGAGCCAGCAAATTGTTGTGCGTATGCATAAACGGAATATGCCAGTCCGCGTTTTTCACGGATCTCTTGGAATAGGCGCGATGACATACCGCCACCGAGGGCAGATGCCAGAACTCCCATGGCGAAACGTCGATCATCGCTGCGGGCAACGCCCTCCATGCCATAAAACATATGGGCTTGCTCAGTTTTGCGAGTTAATAAACCAACTGTCTGCATCGGTTTTGTCTTAACTGCAGTGTTAGGGCGTATCTGTGGTGCGCCCTTTACATCTAGGAAGTTATCGCGCGAAAGTGCCTCTTCAACCATTGCTACAACGCGTTTGTGCTTAATATTTCCAGCAACGGCGACAACTAAATCTTGCGGCAAGTACTTTTTCTTATAGTAGTTAAATACACTGCCGCGCGTCATATCGGTAATTGACTTGATAGTCCCGAGTATCGGGCGTCCCAGTTGGGTGTCGCCATAATAAGTTTCGGCATATAAATCATGGACTAGATCACTTGGATCATCATCGCGCATAGCAATTTCCTCAAGAACTACTTTACGTTCGGCGTCAACATCAAGTGCTGAAACAATCGATGAGGTAATCAAATCTGAGACAACATCGATCGCCATCGGCAGATCAGTGTCGATCACCCGAGCATAGAAGCAGGTGTATTCCTTGCTGGTGAAGGCATTCATCTCACCGCCAACAGCTTCGATAGTTGCCGAGATTTCCAGTGCGCTGCGCCTGGTTGTTCCTTTAAATAAAAGATGTTCTAGAAAGTGAGAAGCCCCAGCAACAGCCGGGGTTTCATCACGAGAACCAACATTTACCCAGATACCAATCGCGGCGCTACGTACCGACGGAACTTCTTCCGTGACGATACGCAGACCGCTAGGTAATACTGTGCGACGAACTGACATTTTTGCGTTCTTACTTATTCAGCGCTCGGTGTTGTTCCATCTTCGAGTACTGGAACAAGAGAGAGCTTGCCCTTTGGATCGATTTCACCGATCTCAACTTGAATCTTGTCGCCAACCTTCATAACTTCTTCCAGGTTTTCGATTCGCTTTCCACCATGCATCTTGCGGATCTGAGATACGTGGAGCAAGCCATCTTTACCTGGCATAAGAGAAATGAATGCACCGAATGCCGCAAGTTTTACAACGGTACCGAGGTAGCGCTCTCCAACTTCTGGCATTTGTGGATTAGCGATTGCATTGATCTGTGCGCGTGCAGCTTCTGCTGACGGACCATCAACTGCGCCGATGTAGATAGTGCCATCATCTTCGATTGAAATATCTGCGCCAGTCTCATCTTGGATCTGGTTGATGATCTTGCCCTTAGGTCCGATCACTGCACCGATCTGATCAACTGGAATCTTCACAGAGATGATGCGAGGAGCAAATGGGCTCATCTCATCAGGTGAGTCGATCGCTTCATTCATGACATCAAGGATTGCAAGACGCGCTTCTTTTGCTTGGAGAAGTGCGCCAGCAAGTACTGATGCTGGAATTCCATCGAGCTTGGTATCTAGCTGCAGAGCTGTAATGAAATCTTTTGTTCCGGCAACCTTGAAGTCCATATCTCCAAATGCATCTTCTGCACCCAAAATATCTGTCAAAGCAACATATTCAATCTTGCCATCGACGGTATCTGAGATAAGACCCATTGCAATACCTGCAACTGGAGCCTTAAGTGGAACACCCGCGTTAAGCATTGCAAGAGTTGATGCACAAACAGAGCCCATTGAAGTTGAACCATTTGAACCAAGTGCTTCAGAGACCTGACGGATTGCGTAAGGGAACTCTTCGCGAGTTGGAAGTACTGGAATAAGTGCACGTTCGGCAAGTGCTCCGTGGCCAATTTCGCGACGCTTTGGTGTGCCAACACGACCTGTTTCACCAGTTGAATATGGTGGGAAGTTGTAGTTGTGCATGTAGCGCTTATGGTTTTCTGGGTTCAAGGTATCGAGCTGTTGCTCCATCTTGAGCATGTTAAGAGTCGTGATTCCAAGAATCTGAGTCTCACCACGTTCGAATATTGCTGAACCGTGAACACGTGGAATTACTTCAACTTCAGCAGATAGCGCACGAATATCACGGAGTCCGCGACCATCGATACGAATCTTGTCGCGAAGTACGCGCTGGCGAACCAATTTCTTAGTTAGGGAACGAAACGCTGCAGGAACTTCTTTTTCACGACCTTCAAAGGCAGGTGAAACAGATTCCTTAGTTGCAGCAGAGATCTCATCAATCTTTGTTTCGCGCTCTTGCTTGCCTGCGATAGTCATAGCCTTAGCTAGATCATCCTTTGCAGCCTTTTCAACTGCTGCGAATACGTCATCTTGGTAATCCAAGAAGACTGGGAATTCAGCAGTTGGCTTTGCCGCAACTTTGGCTAGCTTTGATTGCGCTTCGCAAAGGATCTTAATAAATGGCTTTGCAGCATCAAGACCTTGAGAAACAATTTCCTCGGTAGGAGCTGACTGTCCGTTCTTTATTAGTTCGATTGTCTTTGATGTTGCTTCTGCTTCAACCATCATGATTGCAACATCATCTGCAGTTACGCGACCGGCAACGACCATATCAAATACTGCGTCAGCAACCTGTGAATGGTTAGGGAATGCAACCCATTGTCCGTCGATTAGTGCAACGCGAACTCCACCGATTGGACCAGAGAATGGCAATCCAGCAAGTTGTGTTGACATTGATGCCGCGTTGATTGCGATCACGTCGTACATGTGATCAGGATCAAGGGCCATAACTGTTACGACGATCTGAATTTCGTTGCGAAGTCCCTTTACGAATGATGGACGCAATGGGCGATCGATCAAACGACAAGTAAGAATTGCATCCTCTGATGGACGACCTTCACGACGGAAGAATGATCCTGGGATGCGACCAACTGCGTACATCTTCTCTTCAACATCTACGGTTAATGGGAAAAAGTCGAACTGATCTTTTGGAGTCTTTGATGCAGTTGTTGCTGAGAAGATCATTGTTTGATCGTCTAAGAAAACTGCTGCGGCTCCTGCTGCTTGACGCGCTAGGCGTCCTGTTTCAAAGCGTATTTCGCGCTTTCCGAATTTGCCATTATCGATAATGGCAACTGATGACTGAACTTCTTGACCGTCCATAGGTCCTCCTCTTTATATGAATTGCTTTATGTACCCAATTCCAGGTTCGAGGAGGAGTTACATAATTAATATGAAGTAATGAATCGTCGATCGAAGTTCACGCATTAGTTAAATTAAAGTTAAATTAATTCGAACCCTGCGGAAACCACTACCGAGGACCATCGCTTCCACGTTAAAAATGGAAAACCTGAACTCCCCTGGTGGGTAGTTATTTAATTAGCGGCGAATACCGAGCTTTTCGATAATCGCGCGATAACGATTGATATCTGTCATTGATAAGTACTGAAGGATGCGACGACGACGACCCACGAGCAACAACAGACCGCGACGGTTGTGGTGATCGTGTGGGTTGGTCTTTAAGTGTGTAGTTATGTCTTCAATACGACGTGAGAGCAAAGCAACTTGTGCTTCTGGGCTTCCGGTGTCGGTAGCTGTAGAGCCGTACTTTGC
>CAWUTY010000147.1:0-16806 GCA_963925575.1 Candidatus Nanopelagicaceae bacterium | reverse complement strand
GGAATTGTTGGACAAAACCCAGCGCAAGGATTTGTTACCGACACCGTCGAAGAAGAGTTGGCCTTTGGAATGGAGGCGCTCAACCTTGCTCCAGATTTAATGCGTAAACGTGTCGAAGAAATTCTGGATTTGTTGGCGCTGGCCCATTTACGTAACCGCGCTATATCCACTCTCAGCGGTGGAGAGCAACAAAGAGTTGCGATAGGTAGCGCACTGGTCATGCATCCCAAAGTACTTGTCCTAGATGAGCCGACCAGCGCCCTTGATCCGATTGCCGCAGAGGAAGTCTTATCAATTTTGCACAGACTGGTTCACGATTTAAGCCTCACCGTTGTCATCGCTGAGCATCGCCTGGAACGGGTAATTGGATTTGCTGATCGAATTATTCATATTGCAGGTGATGGCAATGCCAAGATAGATCTGCCTGAAATAATTCTTAAAGATGCAAGTATCGCGCCTCCCATTGTGCATTTAGCCAGAGCACTGGGACTCTCTGATGTTGGGTTGAGCGTTCGCGATGTCAGGAGAATGACAGAGAACATCAGAAACACCGGCAAAGATGTTGAAAGCGTATTGCCTATCGTTGGTGCTGAAAGAATATTGGCAAAAGATTTGACTATAAAATATGGGTCTCATATTGTGTTGAAATCTTTAAACGTCAGCGTCCGAGCTGGCGAAATTGTGGCGCTGATGGGTCGCAATGGTGCTGGTAAAAGTTCACTATTAACCGCACTTGTTGGACTGCAGAAGCCAACCTCTGGAACATCGCACATTTGTGGAAAAGCTTCGGCTGATCTGAAAGGTAAAGTGCGCCGCGAGACGGTTGGATTTATTCCACAAGAACCCAGTGATCTGCTTTACGGTCAAAGCGTTGTTGGCGAGTGTCAGCAAGGCGATAAAGATAATCAAATAGCACCTGGAACCACGTTTGCACTTCTACAAAGAATTGTTCCATCTATAAGTCCTGACACACATCCGCGTGACTTATCAGAAGGTCAACGGCTAGCCCTGGCGCTAGCAATTGTTTTATCCGCACAGCCCCAAGTCTTGATACTGGATGAGCCAACCCGTGGTTTGGATTATCAATCTAAAACCTTGTTAATTAGCCTGCTGCAGAATTACTCAAAAAAGTTAGGGCGCTGCGTTCTGATTGCGACTCACGATGTTGAACTCGTAGCCGAACTTGCTGATCGAGTAATTTTTCTCGCTGATGGTGAAGTTGTTGCTGATGGTCCCACCCTAGATATTTTGCTCTCATCCCCCGCCTTCGCACCACAGGTTGCAAAGGTGATGTCGCCCCGACGTTGGTTAACAGTCTCAGATGTAATCGCTGCGATGGAGGCGTGATGCTTAAAACTTCTGATATCTATCGTTTCTCACGTAGATCTCAATTCACGCTTTTTTCTGTCTCTATCTTTACTCTGGCCGGATTTACATGGCCATTCTTTGCACCAGATCAAAGCTCGGCAAGGTTTGCGCAGTATTTTTTCTGGATTGCTATTCCATTTACATTTCTCTTACTGCTTGCGCAATTGAGTGATAAAAGCCTTGATGCAAAGTCAGTCGCGTTGCTTGGAATGCTGGCCGCGCTAATTGCGGCGCTTCGACCACTAGGTGCTGGAGCAGTAGGTCTGGAGCCTATGTGGTTCTTATTGATCTTGGCAGCACGTGTTTTCGGAAGTGCCTTTGGTTTCCTGCTAGGTGTCCTTGCAATGCTCGCTTCGGCCTTACTGACTGGCGGAATGGGGCCCTGGTTGAGTTATCAATTATTTGCAGCCGGACTCATAGGTTTACTGGCTGGCGCATTCTTTAAAAACCTGCGTGGCAAGGGCGAACTCGCATTGTTAGTCGCCACAGCAATTTTTTCATCTTTGAGTTTTGGGCTTTTGATGGATCTACAATTTTGGCCTTGGGCTATCGGCGCAAATACGCAACTCTCATTTATTCCGGGCGCAGACTTATCAATTAATTTAGGCCGCTTTATAACTTTTCATTTTCTCTCCGCAATGGCATGGGATATTCCACGGGCAATTCTTACCGTTGTGTTGACATTAACGGCTGGTCCTGCGGTATTAACGGCACTTCGGAGAACTAAGAAACGCGCAGCGTTTCTTACTCCAATCGAATTTATCGAACGTGCGAAGTCACCAAAGGCAATTTAGTTACCTCTGCCAATGAATCGCGACCTCGTACATCTATAACGAGCTGATCTCCCAATTTAACTGAGTGCGAAAGTAGTGCTAGCGCTATTCCTTTCTTAAGGCTCGGCGAGAAAGTTCCGCTGGTGACTTCCCCAACAATTTCACCTGCACTATTTTTAACTTGCATTCCGGCGCGTGGAATTCCGCGATCTTGACTGACTAGCGCGCGAACTCTGGGGTGTGTGCCACTGGCTTTTTCTGTGCGCAGGGCTTCGCTTCCACTAAATATTGGTTTCTCCCAACCAATCGCCCAAGTCGCTGCCGCCTGAACCGGAGTAATTGCAAGTGAGAGTTCATGGCCATGGAGTGGATATCCCATTTCGGTGCGCAAGGTATCTCGCGCACCTAGACCGCAAACCAATCCATCAAAGTTCTTTATCGCCTCTGTCAGGGCATCCCAAACTTTGGTTGCATCTTGCCAACGCGGCACGATTTCATATCCGTGTTCGCCGGTGTAGCCAGTGCGACAAAGGATTACCTGACAGCCAGCAATCTGAACATGGCCAAAAGCCATGTAATCCATTTCGGGATTGATTGCAAAACTTTCAATAACTGCGCGAGATCGTGGTCCTTGGACGGCAATGACGCCAAATGATTCGTGAAGGTTTACGATTTCAACACCTGCTGGTACTCGCGATATTAGATCCGCAACGACACTTGTCGTATTGGATGCATTTGGAATCAAGAAAAGGTCTGTTGGGCTATTGCGGTAAACGATCAAATCATCGATGACGCCGCCTTCGCTATTGCAATGAAGGGTGTATTGCGCTTGTCCATCTGTAATTCTTTCCAGGTCGTTAGTAAAAACTGTATTTAAGAATTGCAGCGCGCCAGATCCCTTTACGCTCACCTTTCCCAAATGCGAAACATCAAATATGCCAACCCGCTCACGGACTGCGGCATGCTCGGCTAGTACGCCTGCGCCGGGATATTCAATTGGCATGAGCCACCCACCAAAATCGGCCATCTTGGCAGAAAGGCTGATATGTCTATCGGCAAGTGGTGAATTTTTCATGACAACAACTTACACTTACCCGACCCCAAAAGTATTTTCGATTTGTATAGCCTCTTAAAGGAGATTCGATGACCACCCTGCACCTCTCAGATGGAATTATCAAAGATGAGATTCTGGTTGTTGGACTCTCTTTTAAAACGCCATCAAAAAAGGGGCAAGGTGCGCTGGTAATCGAAAGCGGGAACATAGCGCTGGACAGCAAGAAGTTATTGGCAACCCTCTCTGATTTAGGGGCCACGGGAAAGGCAGATGAAGTAATTAAAATTCCCGGCACCGCAACCAAATTATTGGTTTTCACCGGACTCGGAGAAAATAGGTCTACTTTCTCAGATGAGACTTTGCGTCGCGCAACAGGTGCTGCCGCCAGAGCGTTGGCAGGCAATTCCAGCGCCACATTTTCTTTGCCTGCTAAGAAGGCTGCAACTATTGCGGCGATTGCAGAAGGTGCGCTACTTGGCGCTTATTCATTTAATAAATTTCGCGTTGATTCAATAGTAAATCGTCAATTAAGTTTGAAATCAGTAACCATTCATTCGGCGCTTGCAAAAAAGGCGGAAGCCAAAGAAGCGCTCAAGCGCGCCGCGATTATTGGTGAGTACACCTGCTTAGTTAGAGATTTGATAAATACTCCGCCGAGTCATCTAACGCCTGATTCATTCTGCAAGGAGATTGCCGCCTTGGTGAAGAAGGTTGGCGGTTCCGCTATTGGCCTAAAGGTTACGGTCATGAACGATGCGCAATTAAAGAGCAAGGGTTACGGTGGAATCACGGCAGTCGGCCAAGGTTCGGCCAATCCTCCACGTCTTCTGCAGATTTCCTATACGCCAGTTAAAGCTAAGGCTAAAAAAAGTTACGCCTATGTCGGAAAGGGAATTACCTTCGATTCTGGTGGTTTAGCGCTAAAACCAGCCGCGGGCATGGAAGCGATGAAGTCAGATATGTCAGGTGCTGCTGCTGTTTGCGCTGCAACTATTGCGATCGCGTTGTTGAAGATTCCGGTAGCCATCGATTGTTACGCGCCTTTGGCAGAAAATATGGTCAGCGATAACGCAACCCGTCCCAGCGACATCATCACAATGTATGGCGGAAAGACAATTGAAGTTCTAAATCCTGATGCAGAAGGTCGCTTAGTTTTAGGCGATGCTTTGGTAAAGGCGCAAGAGAATAAGAACCTAGATGGCATTATCGATGTTGCAACTTTGACGGGTGCCCAAGTTGTTGCACTTGGTACTCGCACAAGTGCGATCATGACAAATAATCAGGATTTCAGCGATCAATTCTTTGCAATTACTAAATCCGCTGGCGAAGCTTTCTGGCCCATGCCACTACCCGTTGAATTGCGAGCATCTCTTGATTCCCCAGTTGCCGATATGGCAAATATCGGTGAGCGAATGGGCGGCATGATGGTTGCTGGGCTATTTCTCAAAGAATTTATTGCCGCAGAGTTACCTTGGTTACACCTAGATATAGCAGGTCCGGCCTATAACGAAGGTGAAGCCTACGGTTACACCCCAGTCGGTGGCACAGGCGTGGCACTTAGATCGCTAGTGGCGTTGGCCCAGGCGGCAGGCGTTTAGTAATCACCGAGCAAAACTGGCAAGATAGGCTCAACGAGCGAGAAGTTCACGAAGGAGCGCGCACAGGTGTCCAACTTTGATCTAGTAATTTTAGGCGGCGGTAGCGGCGGTTACGCAGCAGCCCTACGTGGCGCCCAACTCGGATTATCAGTTGCCCTAGTTGAAGCAGACAAACTTGGTGGAACCTGTTTACACCGCGGATGTATTCCAACAAAAGCCCTTCTCCACGCTGGCGAGATCGCTGATGGAACACGCGAGGCCAGCCACTTTGGCGTCAATGCCACATTTAATTCAATAGATATGACTGGCGTTAATTCATATAAAGATGGTGTGGTTGCCAAACTGCATAAAGGTTTGCAAGGTTTGGTTAAGTCACGCAGCGTTACTTACATCGAAGGCCACGGAAAATTGGTAGCGAAAGATACCGTTGAAGTAAATGGCGCTCGCTACACCGGCAAGAACGTTGTTTTAGCAACTGGATCATATGCGCGCACTTTGCCCGGCTTAGAAATTGATGGAAAGAAAGTCATCACATCCGAACATGCCATCAAGATGGATTACGTTCCAAAGAGCGTAATCGTTCTAGGTGGTGGAGTAATTGGTTGTGAATTCGCATCCGTTTGGAAATCTTTTGGCGCCGAGGTAACTATCATCGAAGGTCTGTCACATTTGGTTGCCTTAGAAGATGAATCATCTAGCAAGCAGCTAGAGCGTGCCTATCGCAAACGCGGAATCAACTTTGAACTTGGAGTTCGTTTTAAATCTCATACCGTTACAGCAGATGGCGTGACCATTACCTTGGAAGATGGCAAAACCTTTACCGCCGAAGTACTGCTCGTAGCCGTCGGGCGCGGCCCAGTTTCAGCGAATTTGGGCTATGAAGAACAAGGCATCGCTATGGATCACGGATACGTATTAGTCGATGACAAATGCCGCACAAACGTTCCAGGAATCTGGGCTGTCGGGGACTTAATTCCAACACTTCAATTAGCACACGTGGGCTTTGGCGAGGGAATTTTAGTTGCTGAAGAAATCGCTGGGTTAAATCCTCGTCCAATTAATTACGACGGTGTCCCACGCGTTACTTACTCTGAGCCAGAGGTTGCCTCTGTTGGTTTAACAACGGCGCAAGCGAAAGAGCGCGGGCATGATGTAGTCGAACTTAACTATGACTTAGCCGGAAATGGTAAGGCTCAGATTTTGCGAACTGCCGGTTCGATCAAATTGGTATCGCAAAAGAATGGACCGGTTCTCGGAATCCATATGGTCGGATCGCGCGTTGGAGAACTTCTTGCTGAAGCGCAATTAATTTTTAATTGGGAGGCATCTGCAGGCGATGTAGCACCTCTCATTCATGCGCACCCAACGCTTTCCGAAGCAATGGGTGAAGCGCATATGGCACTTGCAGGCAAACCACTTCACGCGCACGGTTAATCCCATAAAAAATTAAATGACTAATCCAACATTAATAGGGAAAAGGAAGAAGCTATGACTTTCTCAGTAACAATGCCAGCGCTTGGTGAAAGCGTCAGCGAAGGAACAGTCACACGTTGGTTAAAGTCCGAAGGCGACCACGTTGCAATGGATGAACCGCTCCTTGAAGTATCAACCGACAAGGTTGATACCGAGATTCCTTCACCTGTAGCCGGAATTCTGCAAAAAATTGTTGTGGGTATTGATCAAACCGTTCCAGTCGGTGCCGAACTTGCAATTATTGCTGATGGTGCGGCGCAAGCAAGCGCTCCGGCTTCAGCGGCTCCAGTTGTCGCAGCTCCAGTTGCACCAGTTGTCGCAGCTCCAGTTGCACCTGTTACTCCCCCTCCAGCAGCGCCCGCTGCAAATAATTCTGCAGGAACAATTATTACTATGCCCGCACTTGGAGAAAGCGTTAGCGAAGGAACTGTTACTCGCTGGCTAAAGGGTGTCGGCGATAGCGTTGCAGTTGATGAGGCACTCCTTGAAGTTTCAACCGACAAGGTTGATACCGAGATCCCATCTCCTGTAGCCGGAACAATTATTTCAATCGATGTACCTGTCGACACAACCGTGCCAGTCGGTGCACGCCTTGCAGTTATTGGCACAAGCGGTGCAGTACCAGTTGCAGCACCAGCGCCAGTTGTTGTCGCGCCAGTTGTTGCCGCGCCAGTAGTTGCAGCACCGGTTGTTACACCTGCTCCAGAAGTTGCAGCACCGGTTGTTACACCCACTCCAGTTGCCTCAGCTCCAGTTTCGCAACCACTTGATGCTTATGTAACTCCAATTGTTCGCAAGTTGGCATCCGAACTCGGCGTGAATTTAGCAAGCGTTAAAGGAACAGGAGTTGGTGGACGCATTCGCAAGGAAGATGTTGAATCTGCGCGTCCGGCTACCAGCGCTCCTGCTTCGTCTGCGCCAGCACCTGCTGCACAATCTCAACGTCCAGCAACTGTTGCAGTCTCACCACTTCGTGGAACAACGGTGACAATGTCGCGTCTTCGCAAGGTAATTGCCGCACGCATGGTCGAATCGCTACAAGTTAGCGCGCAATTAACCACCGTTATTGAGGTAGATGTAACAAAGATCGCTCGTTTGCGCGATCGTGCAAAGGCGACTTTTGAAGCCCGTGAAGGTGTGAAGTTGTCCTTCTTGCCATTCTTCGCCATAGCAACATGTGAAGCGCTGAAGCAACATCCGGTTCTGAATTCATCGGTTGAGGGTGACCAGATTATTTATCACGGCACAGAACACCTTGCCATCGCAGTTGATACTGAACGCGGATTACTTGTCCCAGTTATTCATAGCGCCGGTGATTTGAATATGGGTGGAATTGCTAGAAAGATCTCTGATCTGGCAGCACGTACCCGTGAAAATAAAGTCACTCCAGATGAGCTAGGCGGTGGCACATTTACGCTTACCAACACCGGCAGCCGAGGTGCGCTCTTTGACACACCGATCATTAATCAGCCACAGGTAGCCATCCTTGGATTAGGCGCAATTGTTAAGCGACCAATGGTCGTTAAAGGTGAAGACGGCGGAGAAACAATTGCGATTCGCTCGATGGTTTATTTAGCTCTCTCATACGATCATCGCGTTGTCGATGGCGCAGATGCCGCTCGCTTCTTAGTGACTTTGAAAGAGCGCCTCGAAGGTGGAGCATTCGAATCAGATTTGGGACTCTAAAGTAAATGAGCGTTCCACAACGTATCGCAATTACAGGTGCATCTGGCTTAATCGGAAGCGCACTCGTTGGCCACTTAAAGTCAGAGGGCCACACTGTGCAGCGACTTGTCCGTCGCGCCACAGTTGCTCCTGATGAAATTCAGTGGGATCCAAAGACTGGTTATGTAGATATTGAAGCCCTGCGTGGTGTTGATGCAGTGATTCACCTCGCTGGTGTTGGAGTAAGTGATAAGCGCTGGAGTAAAAAATTTAAATCGGAGATTCTAAACTCGCGCCTACTTGGAACAACTGCCATTGCCAAGGCAGTCTCTGAGGTAAAGCCGCAAGTATTTATATCCGCTAGCGCAATTGGCTGGTATGGCGATTCGGGAAATCGCGCAGTCATCGAAAGTGATTCATCTGGCAACGACTTTCTCGCCGCGGTTTGCCGCGAGTGGGAGGCGGCAGCGGACTTAGCTGGCGATGTTCGCACCGTCAAACTTCGTACTGGGCTTGTATTAGACCCAACCGGTGGCGCACTCGGTCGCATGCTCCCACTCTTTCGATTTGGTCTTGGCGGAAAGTTGGGTTCAGGCAAGCAATGGTGGTCTTGGATCACCCTGCACGATGTTGTTCGCGCAATTATTTTCTCGCTAGAGAAAAGCGTGTCGGGCCCGGTTAATCTAACTTCGCCTAATCCGGTTACTAATCAAGAATTTACCGCGGCCCTTGCGCGAGCGATGAAACGTCCAGCTCTCTTTCCGGCGCCCGCAATTGCACTAAAGATCGGACTCGGTGGTTTTGCAAGTGAAGTCCTTGGCTCGAAGAAGGTTATGCCAACCGCACTTACTGACGCTGAATTTACTTGGGACTATCCGCACATTTCAACTGCGCTACAAGCCCTCGTCGAGCATTAACTCCTGCGCCGCAAGTCGACCTGACGCTAGTGCACCGTTTTGTGATGGTGCAGATAGATAATCTCCAGCAAGGTAAATAACATCGTTAAATTTCAAACTCTTTGCATTAGTTTTCCCTGGAGCAAAGAGCGGTAGCGCAGAATTAATCTCATACTTTGCGATCAGCCTCCAATTCTCAGTTGAACACCCCCACATCAAAGATAGGTGGCGACGTACTTCTGATTCGGATGCATGTGTAATCGTAGTTGATGAGATTAAGTGTTGACCCGCAGGAGCATATTTCTTTGAAAGATTTGAGATAACCAGTGAATTAACCACAGGTCCCCGATGTTCGGCATCCAATATCAATTCAGCACCATCAGTTGGTGCACCATCAGTTGCGTGATACCAAGTTGTTGCACTGATTAGTGGTGAAACTTGATCAGCTTCAAGCAATTGTGCTGCGGTAGTTAGATCAGTTGCCAAAATAATCTTCGCTGCAACTAACTCCCCTTGGTTTGTAAGGATGCGATTGCCACGAATCTCTTCAACCTGGGTATTTAAGCGCAGGTCAATTATCTTCCCTGCCAGAGTTTGCGAGAAGGCGCCAACTCCATTTGCGGGTATTCCCGATTTTCCAGATATAAAACTGCCAATTAATTCACGAGCGACCACAGCACTTACTTGTGATGGATTGGTAAGAAATACGCCTTGTAGAAATGGTTTCAATACCTTCTCATAGAATCCACCGGTGCCACAGCGCAAGAGGTGGGTCTCAACATCTTCACCAACTGCAGGTTTCGAGGCTAGGTATTTTAGAAACGAGGCTTTCTCTTTCAATGTTCCAGTCTTTGATGAGAATACAGATAGTGGCGCTTGTCGCGGATCTCCAATTACAAATCTTTTATTTCCGATACATATTCCGACAGTTCGAGGCGCTGTCTTGAAATCTAACTCTGTAGCCAGACGCAGTCGCTTAATTTCTGGGTAATTCAAATTAATTAACTGAAAGCCACGATCTAAAATAAATCCATTAATGACATCAGTGGCGATTCGCCCACCAGCTCGATCTGCCCCATCAATTACCGTCACGGGGTGACCCGCATCTTGCAGAGTCAGCGCTGCGCTGAGACCTGCCAGACCCGCCCCAATGACTACATACATTTATTAAATAGGAACTATTTGTTTTGCAACTTAGAAGGCCACCAGATCTTTGGTCCAATCTCGTGAACCAGAGCAGGTACCAAGATTGAACGAACGATTATGGTATCCAAAAGAACGCCAAAAGCGACTGCAAAACCAAGTTGCGCCAGCGGTACTAGCGGAAGCAGACCAAGAACTGCGAAAGTTGCGGCAAGCACAACGCCAGCAGATGTAATAACTGCGCCAGTCACAGTCACGCCCTTGATAACACCAGCACGAGTTCCAATCCTCGTGCTTTCCTCGCGAACACGCGTCATCAGGAAGATGTTGTAATCAATACCGAGTGCGACCAAGAATATGAAGGCAAAGAGTGGGAATGAGTTATCACCACCAGCAAAACCAAATATGTGATTAAAGACCAAAGCGCAAACACCGAGCGTTGCAAAATAACTTAGAACAACTGTTCCCAAAAGAACAACTGCGCTTATTATGCTACGCAGCAACAAGCCCAAGATTAAGGTAATTACCAACAAAATAATTGGAATTATCGTCTTATTGTCCCGGTCATTTGCGGCACGCACATCAAAATAAACAGCGCTAGTTCCGCCTACCAAGGCCGTTGAATCTGCACCCTTGGCGAGCTGGCGAATCTTCGGGATGTCATTACCGGCTTCAACGCTATCTGGAACTTTATTTAGTGTCACATTTAGAATCACACGTCCATTTACGATCTTCATTTCAGGCGTTGGCTGCCCAGGAATCACCATGCCATCGAGCATCGGAGTTACATCTGTGACACCAGGTGCGTTCTTAATGGCAGCGGTAACTGCAGTAATTTTATTTACATCAACCACAACCTGAGTTGGGTCACCTTCACCACCTGGGAAATGCGTTTCGAGGATTTTCTGGCCGACGACAGATTCGGGATTACCTGTGAATGAATCAACGGTGCCAAGCCCATCAGTTTTTAAAGTTGTGGAAGTCGCGGCAAATGCCAAGAGAATAACTCCAGTTATAACCCATGCCTTGCGAGGATTTTTTCCAATTGAATTTGCCACCTTCGCCCAAAGCCCAGATAAAACATGATCATCGCCATCATTTTCTGGCACACGCGGCCAGAATATCCAGCGGCCAAATAGCAAGAGCAGCGCTGGCAGCAGCGTCAAAATAGTGATCATCGAGACAACGATTCCGATAGCACCAATAGGTCCAAGGCTGGCGGTATTTGTTAACTGGCTAAATAGCAAAATCAAAAGTGAGATTGCAACTGTTGAACCGGAGGCAAGGATTGGCTCCCAAACACCTTTATACGCTGCACGCATCGCTACGAATCGATTATCAGTGAAATGCAATTCTTCGCGATAACGTGCGATAAGTAAGAGTGCATAATCTGTTGCAGCACCAATAACTAATACCGAAAGGATTCCCTGCGATTGTCCATCCACATCAATGATGTCGTTCTTGGCTAGGAGATAAATAATTCCACCCGCAGTTGATAGCGCAAAGAGCGAGGAGAGTAAAGGAATAATCCAAAGCACTGGAGATCGGTATACAAAAATTAAAATAACTGCGACTACTGCAAGAGTTGTTAGAAGAAGCGTCGAGTCGAGCGAACCGAAGGCTCCGAAGAGATCGCCTAATAATCCGCCAGGTCCAGTTACATATGGCGTAAATCCATTGGCTTCGGCGATTGGTTTGATGTCTTCTCTCAGCGCTTCAATCGCTGCTGGGAGTACAGGTTCATCATTTGGTAATAATTTTGAAATTGCATTTCCGTCAAAAGGAATAATTGCAAGAAGTGCTTTTCCATCTGCGGCCGGAAACACGCTGATCACTTGGCCAGGAGCTAAGTAATCTGAAATCTTCGCGGTCGTATCGGCCAAAGTTAAATCTCCAACTTTGGTGACATGATCACTAACCGCAGCAAGCGTTGCAGGAGTGAAAGTTCCTTCAAAGAGAACTAGCGCCGGAAAATTAAATGAATCTTGCGATGAGAAATCCTTAATTTGATCTGCAGCCAAGGTCGCTTCTGCGCCTTTAGGCAGGAAAGATGAGTTGTTATTCTCTTGGACAGAAGTTAACTTGCCGAAGAGCGGTCCAAAAATACCGGCTACAACTATCCAGGCGATTACCACCAACATGGCAATGGCAAATGGCTTACGGTTCGTTTGGGCGCTTTGGAGAGTCACGATATAGAAGCCTTTCGCGGCATTTATGAGCAAAATTCGCTAGGACAACAGCCTACCTTTACGCTGTACCCGTGCCACTTCAAACACCGCTCACCGCTGAAAAATTCTCGGCAAATATTGCGTTAAATCACGGTGGTCTAATGGATTACGAAGACGCCCTGAAATTACAACGAAATTTCCATGCAGAAGTGGTGGCCGGTCAGCGCCCCAATACTTTGATACTTCTAGAACACCCATCCGTTTACACGGCGGGTAAGCGCACCCAAGATTTCGAAAGGCCGACAGATGGCACCCCCGTTATTAACGTTGACCGTGGCGGGCGAATTACTTGGCATGGCCCCGGACAATTGGTTGGATATCCGATTGTTAAATTATTGAAACCAACTGAATTAGTTGGATTTGTCCGCACCCTAGAAGGTGCGTTGATAAAAGTATGTGCAGATTTCGAAATCAACGCCATACGCATAGATGACCGATCCGGTGTTTGGGTAAGTGATGCTAAAGGTGAGCGAAAAATTGCCGCTATTGGAATAAGAGTGGCATCTGGTGTCACCATGCATGGCTTTGCACTAAATGTCTCTCCCGATCTCTCAGCCTTTGGCCAGATCGTTCCTTGCGGCATAGATGACGCTGATGTGACTTCGATGGCGATCGAATTAGCGCGCGAGATACATATCTCTGAAGTAACCGCTGCTATTGAGAAGTATCTAATCGAAGCACTCGGTAAGGTAAGCGCATGACGATCGCTCCCGATGGCCGCAAATTACTTCGCATCGAGGCTCGCAATACTGAAACTCCAATCGAACGTAAACCGGAATGGATTAAGACTCGCGCCAATATGGGCCCTGAATACACCAGGTTGCGCTCACTGGTTAAGAGCGAAGGTTTGCATACGGTTTGCCAAGAAGCGGCCTGTCCAAATATTTTCGAATGCTGGGAAGATAAAGAAGCAACTTTCTTAATCGGCGGCGATCGCTGTACTCGCCGTTGTGATTTTTGTAATATCGATACCGGAAAACCCTTACCTATTGATCGCGAAGAGCCGCGCAAAGTTGCCGAATCTGTAAGAGCGATGGGGCTGCGTTATGCAACCATCACAGGTGTAACCAGAGATGATCTTCCCGATGAAGGTGCCTGGTTGTACGCCGAGACTATTCGTCAGGTGCATGAATTAAATCCGGGTTGCGGCGTAGAAATGTTGGCACCAGATTTTCATGCCAAGTCCGAATTGCTAAATCAGATTTTCGAAACACAGCCAGAAGTCTTTGCCCACAACCTTGAAACTGTGCCACGAATTTTCAAAAGAATTCGCCCAGCATTTACCTACGAAAAATCCCTGCAAGTAATCGGGATGGCGCGCGATTTCGGTTTGGTTACCAAATCCAACTTGATCTTGGGACTTGGTGAGACACGTGAAGAAGTTTCGCAAGCTCTAGTTGACTTACACGCCGCAGGTTGTGACTTGATCACAATCACACAGTATCTGCGCCCGACCAATAAGCATCACCCGGTTGAGCGTTGGGTAAAACCCGAAGAGTTTGTCGAACTTAGCGATGAAGCAACTGCCGTTGGTTTCCTAGGTGTTATGAGCGGACCGCTTGTTCGTTCCAGTTACCGCGCAGGAAGGCTTTATAAGCAAGCGCAAGCAGCACGTGCTACGCAGGGATCGACACGTGGCTGAAGTTGTCTACCCCCCAGTAATTATTGCCTTAAAAACTTTTTGGAAATACCTCGGTCTGCAATTTACATTTGAAGGTGATGCACATATTCCACGCAAAGGTGGAGCCATCCTGGCGATGAATCACATCGGATATTTAGATTTTGCGCTAATCGGCACCGCTGCACTGCCCTCAGGTCGACTAGTTCGTTTCATGGCGAAGAAAGAAATTTTCGATAACAAATTAGCTGGGCCGTTGATGCGCGGCATGCATCATATAAATGTAGATCGCAGCAGCGGTTCGGCATCATTTGTTGCAGCGTTGCGTGCTCTTCGTGCGGGCGAAGTTATCGGGATTTTCCCTGAGGGAACAATTTCAAAAAGCTTTGAAATAAAAGAGTTGAAATCTGGCGCAGTCCGACTTGCGATGGGTTCGGGTGTCCCGGTTATTCCAACGATTGTGTGGGGCTCACAAAGAATTTGGACCAAGGGAGTAAAGCGAGATCTTCGCCGCAAGAGATTCCCAATTTTTGTAACTTTTGGCGCACCACTTATATTTGAAAAGGGCAGCGATGTTGATGCCGGCGAGAAATTATTACGCGAGACGCTTCTTGACCTGCTTCACGAAGTTCAAGGCAACTACCCAGATAGCCATGCTGGACAACGCTGGGCACCTGCTCGTCTTGGTGGTACGGCGCCCGCTCCCCTAAACTAACGACATGTTTAATAGAAATAAGGCGAAAGAGCCAAAGATTAAAAAAGTCCGTTTCAAAACTTTCCGTGACGCTTACTCTGTAACCAAATCCGTAAAACCTTGGATTGGCGCCGGCATTTTTGGTGTCTTTGCAATTACATGGGCAATTGGAATCTCAATTGGTATCGCTGTCGGATCTGCAATTTATATCGGCTTCGTCTCATTCCCAATCGCGGTCTTGGCTGCCATGTTCTTCTTTACCCGGATCGCATCGTCGGCTGCCTATGTCTCAATTGAGGGACAGATCGGTGCCGGAGCCAGCGTCTTGATGGCTATTCGTAAAGGATGGGTCACAACTCCAGCAGTTGCCGTGACCAAGAATCAAGATATGGTTCACCGCAGCATCGGTCGCGCCGGAATCGTTTTAACGGGTGAAGGAACCCAAGCAGTAAGAATTATGTTGCAGGATGAGCGAAAGAAATCCGAGCGCTTTGCACCAGGTGTACCAGTGATTGAAATTATGGTCGGAGATCACTCAGGCCAAGTTCCAATTCGTAAGTTGCAAAAGCATGTCTCTAAGTTGCCAAAGAAGTTATCAGCGCAGCAAATGCGTGAAGTTCGGGCGCGCTTTAAGGCTGTCGGTGGAATGTCTCTTCCAATCCCAAAGGGCCCAATGCCAAAGAGTGTTCGCGTACCTAAGCGTTAAACTTTTTTACGCAGATCGCGCAACGCAGTTCCACTAAGGCGTTCGTGAATGCCGCGGCCGTTGTCGTCATAGGTAATTGCAGTTACTACAAGGACCAACAAGATCGTTCTTATGAGCGCCTGTATAGGCGAAGGTGCGCCACCGTCTGCAAAGCGAACTACCTTCAGCCCCACAATCCGATGACCGGCGGTGGCTCCCCCGAAGCTGGTTAAAACCAGAACCTCAATAAAGAAGACCACCAAGGTAAGGCCACCCTCACCTAATAGGCCAAGGGCGATCGCGTAACACATCAGCCAGTCGATAGTCAGCCCAAGCAAGCGACGTCCCAAACTGATCTCGTGTTTCATGCGGTTGAGCCTACTGAATCGCTCCAGGCGCTGCAGGTTTTACATGGATGTAACACACCAGTTATGCCAAAACGGCATAGAAGTCTTAGGGTTTACCTAGATCGGTCGCTCTCAGAGTTGAGGCCCGAGTAAATCTGGCAGATGTAAAAATTTCGCCTTACTCTCGAATAATTTCCAAGACACGAGGAGCTCGCTTAAATGTTTAAAAACTCAGCAGAAGTTTTTGCTTACATTAAAAAAGAAGATGTAAAACTAGTTGACGTACGTTTTACGGATCTTCCAGGAATCCAACACCACTTCAACGTACCTGTTGAATCATTCGACGAAGCCGTTTTCACCGATGGCTTGATGTTTGATGGTTCATCAATCCGTGGCTTCCAATCAATTCACGAATCCGATATGAAGTTGCTGCCTATTCCATCTTCAGCATTTATCGATCCATTCCGCCACGAAAAGACTCTTGTAATTCTCTTCTCTGTGCACAATCCATCAGATAACACTCCTTACTCACGCGATCCTCGTGGAGTAGTTGCAAAGGCTGTTGATTATTTGAAGTCAACCGGTATTGCAGATCAGGCGTTCTTCGCACCTGAAGCCGAGTTCTATGTATTCGATGCAGTTCGTTTTAGTACCAGCATGAATGAGTCCTACCACCATATCGATTCTTACGAAGGCGCTTGGAATACCGGTGTTGTTGCAGATCCAGATGGAACACCAAACCGTGGTTACCGCACCCGCATCAAGGGTGGCTATTTCCCAGTATCACCAACAGATCAGTTTGCAGATCTGCGCGATGAAATGGTTATGGAACTAGGGCGCGCTGGATTACTTGTTGAGCGCTCACACCACGAAGTAGGTACTGCAGGCCAGATGGAAATTAACTACCGCTATACCGACATCCTCAGCGCTGGCGATGAATTGATGAAGTTTAAATACATCATTCGTAACGTTGCCTGGGAAGGCGGCAAGACAGCAACGTTTATGCCAAAACCTCTCTTTGGAGATAACGGTTCAGGTATGCACGTTCACCAATCACTTTGGAAAGATGGAAAGCCACTGTTCTTTGAAGCTGGAACATATGGCGATCTATCCGACATGGCACGTTGGTATATCGGTGGACTCTTAAAGCATGCACCATCACTTCTTGCTTTCACTAACCCAACTGTTAACTCTTACCGTCGATTGGTTCCAGGTTATGAAGCGCCTGTAAACCTCGTTTACTCAGCACGTAACCGTTCTGCAT
>CAWUTY010000146.1:0-20245 GCA_963925575.1 Candidatus Nanopelagicaceae bacterium | reverse complement strand
GGGCGGTTGGTTGGGATTGGAACCACACCAAGTCTGTAGATCTGATGGAATTCAGATGCTTCGGTCATCGCAGTACCGGTCATACCTGAAATCTTTTCGTATAAACGGAAATAATTCTGCAAAGTGATTGTGGCTAACGTTTGGTTTTCATCTTTAATATCAATGCGTTCTTTTGCTTCGAGCGCTTGGTGCAAGCCTTCGCTGTAGCGGCGCCCAGCCAACATACGGCCAGTGTGCTCGTCAACGATTAGAAGTTCGCCATTCATAACGACATAATCTTTATCGCGCTTAAAAAGTTCCTTGGCGCGCACAGAGTTGTTTAAGTAACCAATTAGCGTTGTGTTTGCTGCTTCGTAAAGATTTTCAATCTTTAGTAGCTCCTCGACCTTGGAAACACCATCTTCTAGGATTCCAACCGTCTTTTTCTTCTCATCTACTTCGTAGTGAGTATTGCGTTGTAATTTATCTGCAATATTGGCAAACTCGACGTACCACTTAGTTGCTTTATCAGCTGGGCCGCTGATGATTAAAGGAGTTCTCGCCTCGTCGATCAAAATTGAGTCAACTTCGTCAACTACTGCGAAGAAGTGATCGCGCTGAACGCAATCTTCGAGAGACCAAGCCATATTGTCACGCAAATAATCAAAACCGAATTCATTATTTGTGCCATATGTAATATCAGAGTTATACGCAGCGCGACGTTCGGCAGGGGTCATGCTATTTACGATTACGCCAACACTTAAACCTAAGAAGCGGTGAATACGCCCCATCCATTCGCTATCGCGTTCGGCGAGATAATCATTAACTGTGACTACGTGAACACCGCGGCCAGCGAGTGCATTTAGGTAAGAAGGAAGTGTGGCAACCAAAGTCTTTCCTTCACCGGTGCGCATTTCTGCGATATTTCCACGATGAAGTGCGGCTCCACCCATAATCTGAACATCATAATGACGTTGGCCGAGTGTTCTTTTTGCTGCTTCGCGAATAACTGCGAATGCTTCAGCTAGTAAATCATCAAGGGTCTCACCGCCTGCATATCGAGATTTGAATTCGGCAGTCTTTGCTCGCAAACTCTCATCAGAGAGCGGAGAAATCAGAGGCTCAAATGCGTTGACTTGATCTACAACCTTGCTGAGATCGCGAAGAATTTTGCCTTCGCCTGCTCGCATGATCCGATCAACAATCTTCGACATTTACGCTCCCATTCTAAAATCAACCCCCTTATCGTAGGGGTTTAGCGACGGCACCTGTTACCGCGCCTTTGACCTCAAAACCTGCGGTGCGCAAAGCCCTTATCGCTTCGGCCAGGGTCGCCCCCGTGGTTATCAGATCATCAACAATAATCAGTGGACCAATATTCCCACCTCCGATTCTGGGTTTGAACTTGCTAGGTACTGTCAAGGCGCCCGAAACGTTTGATAATCGTTGTTTTGAGTTAAGTGCAGATTGATCTTTAACGCCTCTGGAATGAACTAATAATTGTGTGTCAATAAATGAGATTTCATTTTCAGAATTCCCAGCGACCTCCGATGTAATTTCGCTAAGAAAATTACGGCCCCGCTTTCTTGTGGCGGATCGGCGTGATGGAATTGCAACCAAAGTCCTACCTCCAAAACGTTTTATGAAATGGCTGAGAGAGTGAGAAATTGCATCTATGAGCAACTTGTCCGCAGCTGCAATATTTGACTCTTTCGCACTAAGCAAAACTCGTGAAGCCACCGGCGAATACTGAACCGAAGAAACGACCGGATAATTGCAACCTTCCACGTTGACTTCACGGAGATAAATATGGGGATGCCAATCGCTTCTACAATTTGAACATATTGAAATTCCAAGTTGGGAACAACCAATGCATCTAGATGGGAAGATTAAGTCAGCTAAATTCTTCATTGCAGATTTCTTCATTGCCGAATCCTGCAATAAAGGCTAGAAATCTATAGAGTTTTTAATTGGTCTGAGGATAATCAAATGGTTGTGAGCGAATTGGGCGTCCGCTTATTTGCTCGCCAGCAATTCGTGGCAAGGTCATAACAAAATGTGCACCGAATCCTGGTGCGCCCCAAGCATCTAATTCACCATTATGTAGGCGCGCATCTTCCAATGCGATCGACAGTCCAAGTCCGGTACCTCCACGTACCCGAGCGCGTGAAGGATCCGCCCGCCAAAAGCGGTCAAATACCCGTGAGAGAACCAACGGTTCAATTCCGGGGCCATGATCGCGAACTCCGACACCAACTTCTGTACTTGTCGAGATAATCGTTACATCTACTGGTTTATCTTCAGCATGATCTAGGGCATTAGATAGCAAATTGCGCATAATTCGCTCCACGCGGCGAACATCTGCCTTGATCATTACCTGCTCAGTCGCGTGGTAAAGATTGATCACTGATTGCTGGCCATTTTCATTGCCGAGCAAATCCGCCATGCAACGCTTGATCAAACCAACTAGGTCAAAGTCAGCTGGTTCAAGCACTGCAACTTCAGCGTCGAATCGACTGATCTCAAGTAGATCTTCCAGCAGGCCTTCGAATCGGTCTAGCTGTGCGACAAGTAATTCAGAACTTCGCGCAATAGTCGGATCAAAGTTTTTGCGTTGGCCATAAATAACTTCTGATGCCATTCGCAGCGTCGTTAGCGGAGTACGCAGCTCATGGGAAACGTCAGAGACAAATCGTTGCTGGACGCGAGATAAATTCTCTAATCGGGAAATCTGCGATTCCAAGGAGAGCGCCATATCGTTAAATGCCGTGCCTAAAGTGGCAATTTCATCTGAGCTCTCGACTTGCATACGCTGTGAGAAATCACCTTCAGTAAATTGTTGAGCGATACGAGCGGCTTCGCGAACCGGCTTTACAACCTGTCGCACAACAAGCCAGGTAATTAAACCGATCAGAAATAGCAGGACGAGCCCGGTTACCAGTAATGATTTAGTTATCAGTGCCAGAGTTGTATTCTGATTGGTTAGTGAATAAACAAAGTACATCTCATAGTTTCCAGAATCTGGGATCGCAATTCTGCGACCTGCTATTAAAACGTCTGCATCTGCGCGATTCTTATAACTAACTGTGGCATATTGATATTCGACTAAATCACTAGTCTGAACTCGCTTGCGTAATTCGGTGGGAAATGATGTGACATCTAGCTCGTCAGTTACGGTGGTGTAGTCAATTGCTTCAATTTCTGAACCAGTATCAAGGACTGAACTAATACGACTTAAAAAGATGGACTTGCGGTCCTGATTAAGACTGACTGCCGTCGAAGAGATAATAATTTCTTGCACAGTCTTAGTGATAATTGAATTTTTAGCCCCGTCTACCAATAAAAACTCATACTGCGCATTGAAAAATGAGGAACGTGCCTCAGCTAGAGACGTTTCGAGATTTACCTGCTTTACGCCGGCGGATAATTGCGAATACAGGGCAGATCCGGTTATCCAAACAACGCCTAGCGAGAGCAGAACTGTTGAAACTATAACTTTGGAAGCCAGCGAAGTTCTTACTTTCTTAACTATGCGGTTCATTCTAAGAAGCGCCCGAAACTCCAGCTTTATATCCAACTCCGCGAACTGTCATGACAATTGCGGGGTGCTCTGGATCATGCTCAACTTTTGAACGCAAACGCTGTACATGTACGTTTACTAAGCGGGTATCCGTTGAGTGGCGATATCCCCAAACTTCACTGAGCAGCGCATCACGAGAAAAGACTCTGCCGGGTTCTTTGGCAAGCGCGACCAAGAGATCAAATTCCAAGCGGGTGAGCGCAATTTTCTTACCTCCGCGAATAATTTCGTGCGCAGTAACATCTATCGAAAGATCGCCAATTGTTAGCAACCCCAAGACATCTGCATTGGTGCGGCGCAAACGAGTTCTAATTCGAGCAACTAATTCTGAAGCGTGGCGAAATGGCTTAACCATGTAATCATCAGCGCCCGCTTCCAATCCCAGGACCACATCATGGGTATCGCCTTTTGCGCTGAGCATGATAATCGGCACCATTGATTCGGCGCGAATTAACTTACAAACTTCTATTCCATCAAGACCGGGAAGCATTACATCTAACAAGACAAGATCTGGAGGATTATGTCTAAAAACCTCCAGGACCTCATCACCACGACTTACTAAATCTACGTCGATGCCAGCACCAGTTAAAACGATGCCAAGCATCTCCGCAAGATCTTGGTCGTCATCAACGACCATGACTAAAGTCATTAGCTACCGTGCTCCCAAGAGTTCAGGTACATATCTTGTGCTGGAGTCAAGGTATCGATTCGTCCACCCATTGAAATCAACTTCAGGCTAGCAACTTCCTTATCGATATAAGTTGGAACGTTGTGAACTCCTGCTGGAAGATTCTTCGCTTCCTTAACTAGGTATTCAGCAGTTAGTGCTTGATCAGAGAATGACATATCCATTACTGATGCTGGGTGGCCTTCTGCGGCCCCTAGGTTAACCAAACGTCCTTCAGCAAGAAGCAGCAAGCGACGACCATCTGCAAGAACATACTCATCAGTTTGGTGGCGCATCTTGGCATTCTTCTTCTGAGCGTTTTGTTCAAGCCAAGCAACATCAATTTCGATATCGAAGTGGCCTGAGTTAGCCATGATTGCGCCATCTTTCATGACTGCAAAGTGCTCATCACGCAATACATCGCGATTGCCAGTAACGGTAATGAATACATCCCCGACCTTGGCAGCATCAAGCATTGGCATGACTCGGAATCCCTGCATCATGGCATCAAGTGCCTTTGTTGGGTCGATTTCAGTAACAACAACATCAGCGCCCATGCCCTTAGCGCGTTCTGCAACGCCCTTACCGCAGTAACCAAATCCTGCTACGACGACGATGCGACCAGCAAGCAGAAAATTAGTTGCACGGAATACAGCGTCGAGAGTTGATTGACCTGTTCCGTATCGGTTATCGAACATGTGCTTGGTATCAGTGTCATTGACAGCGATCATTGGGAAAGTAAGTGCGCCATCTTTAGCCATTTGGTTAAGACGAATTACTCCAGTTGTAGTCTCTTCGCAACCACCAGCAATATTTGGAAGAAGTTCTTTGCGAGTTGTGTGAAGAGTGTTAACGAGGTCGCAACCATCATCAAATACTTGGTGCGGTTCTATATCGAGAGCAGCGTTGATGTGCGAGTAGTAACCATCACGATCAACTGCATTGCGAGCGAAAACTGAAATTCCATATTCGTGAACTAGCGCTGCGGCTGTGTCATCTTGGGTTGACAATGGGTTTGATGCACAAAGTGCGATCTCTGCTCCACCAGCTTTAAGAACGCGCATCAAGTTGGCGGTCTCTGTGGTGACGTGCATACATGCTGCGATACGTACGCCAGTAAATGGCTGTGACTTCTCGAAGCGTTCTCTGATCTGCGCGAGTACAGGCATATTACGTTCTGCCCATTCGATCTTCTTGCGGCCTGCAGCAGCAAGTGATGCATCAGCTATATCGTGTTTTGGAAGTGTCGTTGTAACTGGTGAATTCATGGTCTTCTCCCTAAATGGTAATTAATAACAGTTGATTGGACTGTGCTTACCTAAGGCGTAGGGCTCTACTTTGCTAGGCGGCTCTGAGCATAGGTTAGCGCGCACCGACCCTTACTGGCTATTTAGACGCTAGCCACGGATTGTGGCGAGCACCTCATCTCTTATCTTTTCCATGCGTACCTGAGTCTTGGCTTCGACATTTAAACGAAGTAAGGGCTCGGTATTTGAAGCGCGGACGTTAAACCACCAGGTATCGCCATTTACGGTTAAGCCATCAAGATGATCAACTTCATTTCCAGCAGATTCACCAAATTTTTCTGCGATCTCATTCATCGCACTCTGCGCATCTAAGACTTCTGAATTGATTTCTCCGCTTGCCACATAACGACAATAAGGTTTCAAAATCTTAGACAGAGGAGCGCTTACTTCTCCGAGCGCTGCAATTGCATGCAAAGCTGCCAGCATTCCAGAATCAGCGCGCCAAAAATCTTTAAAATAGAAGTGACCCGAATGTTCGCCGCCGAAAACAGCTCCAGTATCTGCCATCAACTTTTTTATATAAGAGTGACCGACTCGGGAGCGAATTGCTTTTCCACCACTTTCTTCGACGATCTCCACAACAGCGCGTGAAGAAATCAAATTATAAATAATGCTTGAACCAGGGTTCTTGGCTAATTCGCGGGCGGAAATCAGAGCGGTTAGAGTTGAAGGATTTACAAGCTCACCCCTTTCATCTACTAAGAAACAGCGATCGGCATCGCCATCGAAGGCGAGACCGATATCGGCTTTATGTTTCTTAACCGCTTTCTGAAGATCTTTTAGGTTCTTAGGATCTATTGGATTTGCCTCGTGGTTTGGGAAGGTTCCATCTAATTCGTAATACATAGGAATCACTTCACAGTTAAGGCGCGCGAATACTGCCGGCGCAGTATGACCTGCCATGCCATTTCCGGCATCAATAACTATCTTCAGCGGGCGAATATCAGATAAATCAACGAGGGTCAGTAAATGATCAACATATTCGGTCAACATTTCGCTGTAGCGCTCATTACCCACGCTTCTAAAATCAATTGGGGATCCATCGTTTACAAAACGTTCGATTGTTAGCAAGCCAGATTCTTTTCCGATTGGACGCGCACCACTTAGACACAATTTGATCCCGTTATATTCCGCCGGGTTATGACTGGCGGTAAACATCGCACCAGGAAAATTCAATTTACCGGCTGCAAAATAAAGCATGTCAGTTGATGCTAGCCCGATGCGAATCACATTAAGGCCTTGTGAAGTAACGCCTGCAGAAAATGCGTCAGCAAAAATGGGTGATGATGGGCGCATATCTTCACCAATTACCACTGTGCCTGGTTCGCGTTCTTGTTGCAGGAATCTTGCAAAGGCAACGCCAGTAGCAAAGCAAAAGTCTGCGGTAATTTCTACATCAACTAAACCGCGAATGTCATATGCCTTAAAAATTGAAATTAGGGTCTTCTCTCTGTAGCAAGTTTTTGCTAATTAAAAACTAAGAAGGCACGGCGCGCAAGTGGCCGCGGCGCCCAAGCTGATTTGCAGAATTGCCTGAACTATCCAAAATTTCTTCATCATTTGAACGTTGAACCATGGCAACTTCTCGCACCGCATCAGCAATTGCCATCAAATCGTCATCACTGGGACCTGTTGGATCTTGCGAACTTTCTTCTTTAATTACGTTCCAACCATTTGGAACGGTCAAACGTTTCCCATGGGTTTCACACAAATCGTAAGAGTGTGGTTCTGAAAATGTGGCAAGAGGTCCAAGCACCGCAGTTGAATCAGCGTAAATGTAGGTTAGGGTCATCGAAGCCAGACTTCTGCAGCTAACTCGCGAACAGCTGCGGCCGGTTCTTGCCAACTTACTCATGGTTCCTAGATTAGTGGTGAATGCGCTGAATATCTGGGATTCTCACGGAGTTAAGACGCGAATATTTGAAAGCGGCACTGATGACTTTGTAAGGACACTTCCTGCAACAAGCGGGAAGTATCCGTAGCCGCTCTTGGTTGCAACCAGGCCTGCTCCGTAAATCCCCTTGCCTACCTTTGTAAATGTAATGGAGCGAACTCCATCGGGAACTTTGAGGGTTGCGATTTCACTACCATTAATCACTACTTGCTTGCGTTTTCCGTTATTAAAGAATAATTCAGCCTCAGCGGTTATTGCAGCGCCAATAAAGATTAACTGCGGAGCAATTCCAGTTGTTGCTAACGAAAAATTTGTAAGTGCTGGAACAGCTGTGCTCCAGATGAAATCTGACTTGCCTTCGGCCAAGGTCGATGAAAATACGCTGGCAACCAGCGGTTCATCGGATGAAATTTGGATGCCAAATTTACTAGCAGGCACCTTTGGATTTAGATCTAATGTGACTACTGAACCCGCCTTAACTAATTTGTTTTCTAGCCCGGCAGGGATAAATGTGCCATCGGTGGATATAACTTTGACGCTTACTCGAGCATCGATTTCTCCGGGTACCAGTATGCGTAACGAATGAGGAAGTTCAACTAAATTAGTGCCAACTTTTTTAACAGTGTGTGGAATCGCCGGAATGAAAATCTCTTTAGTGGCAGATGGCGCGAAGTTAATAATGTCTCCCCCAAGTGAGCGAAGCCCTTTACCGCGTTCATCCAACATATAGCTCGTAACTCTGCCGGCTCGCGTGATTGCTTGAACAACAACTTGGCGCGAACCTGGGGCTAGTGAATCCAGGCCAATTTCAGAGTATGAATTCGCTTTGAGGGTAACTGGTTTAGATGGTTGCGCTTCTACTTCATTCCAAATCTGTAGATCAACAATTGCTGCACTTAACCCACTGTTAACCAGCATAATTCTTCCCTTGCTTGTCACATCCGCGGCGCCACCAACAAACCATTGTTCATTTTGTAGTGATGAACAAATAGTCGCACCCGCCCAAACACCTTTGCGAATCTGCCAGACAACTGGCGTTGCACCTTGCGATTCAATGATTGCGGGAGCCTTCGCTTGCATATACCGCAGAGTTTGCGAGGGAATGAGTGAGAGAGACTTCGTGCCCGTTAATCGAAATTCTGTCTTTGATGAAGGAAGTGAAATTGCTGTAGTCAAATTATTTGGAGTTGGCGGGCAAACTACTGCTGGATAGTTAGTTGAGAACTCATCTTTTGATAATCCAACGTTAATTCCGTTAGCTATCAAGAGCGTTGCAACTACAGAGCCAATAAGTGCTACGGGGCGTTGAAATCTCATGCTAACTCCGCATCTTCGATCTCGCGCCGACGCCGGCCTGCCGGAAGTGCCATAACCAAAACAGTAACGAAAATAACTATCTGCAGTGAAACCCAAGCTCGACGAAGCGTTCCGTCATACAACAAAGTAACCAGCCCAGGTTTTTCTACGGTGAATACTGGCAAACCATCGACGCTTCGCGTGCGCTGCAACCTTTGTCCATCTTGCATTGCTCGCCACCCAAGGCTGTAATTTTCAGTTAAGGTCATTTCACCCGGAGCGCTTACTGTTATTCCGAGGATTCCCTCCACCAAGACCGAACCTTTGTCTGAAGCATCTTTAAATAAAACTTGCCCGGTATTGCCCACAGTCTTCCAAACAATTCCAGCGTTGGTAGAAGATGCACGATTGAAGCCACCTAAACCGTCAATAACTCTGACAATATTTTTATCAACTGGGCTTTTTAAGAATAGATACTTAATACCGTGGACTGCAAAGGTGGTGCTGGAAGTTAGCCCGGTGCCATCAGTTAATTCACGGACCGCAATTGATATCTGTTCTCGATCTTGTGGAGCAATATCTGGTTGACCAAGAGATATATCTCCCCCACGCGCCAGGTAATAATTAAGTGAAATTTCTTTACCTGATGTTCGCGGGCGAATCACCAAAGTTTTAGCATCGCTTTCAATTGCTAAAAAGGCAGGCAAAACAGCCTCTCTGCCAGTTTGCAACGGTGAAGTTGCACCTTTAGTTACGATCCAACCGATTGAAGAGAGTGAATAAAGAATTGTTGCAACCAAGAGTGTTGCTGCAGATATATGGCGAAAATTGATATTTGTGACAATTAGTCGATCTCGCAATTTATCTAACATTATTACTGCAGCACAGATCGCAGACACTGTTGTAATAGTCATTAGCGTTCCAGAATAAATTCTGGTTGGAACCAAGGTTCCGTTACCGGTTACCGATATTGCGCTTATGAGTACTGCCAATAGCAAGGAAAAGAAACCAAATTCGGCGACACGACGTGCCCGTGTGGAAGAAAAGAGTGAAATGCCAAGGATGATTGATAACGGACTCAACACGGCCAGCGGCAGTGATCCTGGTCCTCCAGGATTTCCGAGGATAGCTAGATTTGGTCCACCACCTGGGATTAAGAAACCAGCATCAAGAAGAAACCTATTTGGATCTAATATCAATTCAAAACTCCATGGTGCGCAAAGCAGCAAAGGGGTTAAAACCAAGGCAATTCGCCGGTAGAGACGGTCATTAAACAATTTAGAATTTACACCCTGGTCGCTATCAAGATAGTCGCGATAAATGGCGCCGCCAGTTAAGACCAGCCCTAATAAGAAAATAATTGGAGAGAAGGCTATCAAAATTGCAACTAGAAGCGAGATAATAAATACCCGACGCCATGAGAATTTTTCAACATCGCGCCAGCCGCTTGCTGCGATTACTAATAACGGAAGCAGGATAAGAATTACTACTGTCGCAAGTCTGCCGGAATTTATTGCCGAAATTGCAACAGGTGAAATCGCATATAACACCGCAGATGACGCTGTGAGCCACCGGTTATAAGACAAACGTTTCAGAAGCATGTGCAAAGTTGTCGCCATTGCCAGGGGCGCTAAGAAAAATAGCGCCACCATAAAGAACTTCACACTACCTAATAGCGGAGTTGCAAAAATTGCTATGACAGCTAGCCAAGGCGGCGCAGCAGCGCTAGTTCCCATGGCGATTGAGTGCCATCCTCTGAAGTAAATTTCCCAGAGATCACTCACACCGGTTGGTTGTTCTGGCAGAGCGCCACCCGAAAGCGCACCGAATCGGTTACGCGACCATACAAGTGTCAAGAAAAATAAGAACAATGGAAGTGCAACAACCGGTCGCTTCAATAGATTAATCCAGCTGCGATTAGATGCTGGAGTAAGCAAATCCTCTTCATCTAAATTTTCATCTAAAACAGAAATCTCACGAACTTCAGTTATTTCGGTAGGAAAGAGTTGAGTGCGAATCCATTCGGCAGACCTCGAAAGCGCCAGGCGCATCTGCGACCAACGCGATGGAATAAATCTTGACACAATTCCAGAAGGAACTAAGCGGTGAGTCCGTCGAACTTTTCGGGCTTTGATTAAATCTGCAGGTTGCAGAATTAGCGCACCAATAGCCAAAATTTCATCGCTGGCATATCCGGGTAACTTTGCAAATAAAAAGCCCACCGCGCGCAATATCGCACCAGATAATAATTGAACGGTAAGAATCGGAAGCAGCCACCAAGAAGAATTAACTAAGAGAACATAGGCCGCGTTACGTCGATCAAGAAGCAAGGGGCGATGCAGGAACGCTTCTGCAACATCAACTGTGCGACGTTCATTTGTAGATGCTTCAGCGTGAAAGGCGATGGAGCTAGAGACTGCGATTGCCGTATAGCCCGCGGAGTAAAGACGCCAACCAAAGTCAACGTCATCACGGAACAGATCTAAGTTGGGATCGAATCCACCTAGTTGTTCAAAAACATCTCTGCGAATTAGTGCGCCGGCGGTGCTTACTGCAAGGACTTCATGCACTCCATCGCGTTGTCCTTGGTCATACTCGGAAGGCTCCAATCCGGTCCAACGATTTCCGTTGGCGGCAATACTTACTCCAATTTCTAATAAATGCGTGTGGTCATGCCAACCCAATAACTTTGGACCAGCCATTGCAACGCTAGGTTTTGTTTCAACTTCAGCAATTAAATTCGCTAAGGCGTTTGGGTGCAGTGTTAAATCATCGTGGATGAGCCAGACCCATTCGCGTTCTGGATCAAGTATTTTCGGAAGAGTCGAGACAGCATGTCCAATAGCTTCACCAAATCCGGTATCTCGAGCCATCGGAAGAACTGGAATGCGCGCACCTTTAACAAGTTTTGCTGAACCATCCTCCGAACCAGTATCAACGGCAACGCTCTTATTTACTGGATGCGTTTGTGAAGCAAGAGATGCGATGACTTCAGGTAACCAACGCGCACCGTCATGAAGTACAAGAATCGCAGTGACGCGATGTGAACTCATAAGAGTTACGCTGGGCGGCGCTTCAAACGGCGGCGCTCACGTTCGGAGAGTCCACCCCAGATTCCAAAACGCTCGTCATGTGCGAGCGCGTATTCCAAACATTCTTGGCGAACATCGCAAGAAAGGCAGACCCGCTTTGCTTCACGAGTTGAGCCACCCTTTTCCGGAAAGAAAGCTTCTGGATCTGTCTGTGCGCAAAGTGCGCGCTCTTGCCAAGAGAGTTCAACGTTCTCTCCGTTTGCTAATTTAATTGATGGACCAGCAGTAGGGGCGCTTGGATGGCCAGTAGGTACGGCTTCTGGACGAATCGGCATCGACTAATCTCCTCAAGACATTTGTTGGCAGCGCTCGCTATGAACACTGCTTCTCTATAACGAATTACACGCGTGTAATCCCTTTTAGTCAAGTCCAAGAAAGGACCAAATTCAGGAAATTGTGCCTGAAATCTGCGATTTAGGGATGATTTATCGACTTATTGAGTGGAAATTGGCAGATTTTCATTTGGTGAAAGATATTTTCCAATGATTTCCGAGTTAGCGCTAATCAATGAATTATGGAGAATAAATGAATCGGTGATAGCGCAGTTTTCGCCAACTACAACTCCGTTCCCGATTATTGAATTTGAGATTTTGCAGCCCGTCCCGATGGTCGAGCCAGAACCGATCGAACTGCCGCCAGTGAGCGATGATCCCGCCGCAACAATGGTGCCGACACCAGCCAGGAAATCTCCACCGACAAAATCGCGAGAGCCTTTAAATAGCGCCGCTGGTGTTCCAATATCAAGCCAATAAGACTGCTCGCGATATCCATATATCGGCCGTCCGGATTTAATCAGCTGCGGAAATGTTTCACGCTCGATACTGATGACTTTTCCTTCAGGAATTTCAGAGATCACCGATGGGCTAAATACATAACATCCCGCGTTGATGTCATTGGTTACTGGGTTATCCATTTTTTCCAAGAAATCTGTAACTCGCCCCGTCGAATCAGTTGGCACACAACCAAATGAGCGAGCATCGGCCACCTCTATTAAGTGCAGCGTTGCATCTGCGCCGCGTTCTTTATGGAGCGCCAGTTGCGCGGCGATATCGTGCTTACTTAAAACATCACCATTGAAAATAACGAATTCTTCTGCGGAATCGGAAAAACCCACCATCGCTGCTGCGTTACGGATCGCGCCCCCGGTGCCAAGTGGTTCTTTCTCTACTGCGTAAAGTAATTTCATATCCCATTTAGAACCGTCACCAAAATAAGGTGTGAAAACTTCCGAAAGATAGGAAGTGGCCAGGATTACTGTATTAATGCCAGCTTTTTTAGCGGCAAGTAATTGATGTTCGGTAACTGGCAAGCCACCCACGGGCAACATTGGCTTTGGAGTTTCATTTGTCAGCGGTTTAAGACGTGTACCAAGGCCACCAACTAGCAAAATACCAATCGCCATTATTTAGCCACTTTCCTGATGCGCGCGGCCGCTTCGTTTATCTGCGAATCCGATGCGGTCATCGCAACTCTTATATGAGATGCGCCAAGTGGACCATAGAAATTACCGGGGGTCGCTAAAATTCCGATCTGGGCCAACCAATCAACCGAGCGCCAAGCATCTTCTGATCTGGTGCACCAGATGTAAAGACCAGCGGCTGAGTTATCGATCCTAAAACCGGCGGCTTGCAAAGCTGGCGCTAAAATTGATCTGCGCAAGTTATATCTAACACGTTGTTCTTGCACGTGCACTTCATCACTTAATGCTGCCACCATTGCATTTTGAATCGGAAGTGGCACCATCATCCCAGCATGTTTACGAACTTCGCGAATTTGCGCAATTAACTTGCTATCGCCAATCAGAAAAGCGCCACGATAGCCAGCCATTGATGAGCGTTTAGAAAGTGAATGCACCACTAACACATTTGAATTATCGCCATCGGTATATTTAAGAAGTGAAGTTGGTTTAGCGGTATCGCCAAAGTCGATGTAGCACTCATCGCAAATAAGCGTTGCAGAATTTTGGCGAGACCATTTCAGGGCTGCTCGAAGTTCGAATTCGGAATGAACTCGACCAGTTGGATTAGCCGGTGAGTTAATCCAAGCTAAATCCGCCACTGGCCAAGTTGCAGCGTCGACACCGGCAGCAATTGGATTCGCTTGGGCCAAAAGTGCTCCGACTAAGTAGGTTGGGTATGCAACTTCTGGATAAATAACGTTTTTACTTTGCAGAAGAGTTGGCAGCCAGGCAACTAGCTCTTTAGATCCAATCACCGGCAGAACATCAAAACCCCCTGTTGCACCTAGATGCGCAATGGCCCAATTGCGAATTGCATCCTGTAATTCTTTGGTGCCAGCAGTGACGGGATATCGTGGTGAATCAGCACTTTCGCGCAGCGCACTTTGAATTATTTGCGGAGTCGAATCAACTGGCGTTCCTTGAGATAAATCGATTATTCCGCCAGCAAATTCCCGCGCCTTTTGCGCATAAGGTGCCAACGCATCCCACGGGAAATCTGGCAATGGTTGGCGCATAATTGGTAGGCGCTAGCTATGCGACTTTGTCTAAATTATTCTTTTGGTGGAATTGCTAGGACATCTGGATGATCGCTATTTGTTAGGCCAACCTTGGCTGCACCCCCAGGAGATCCGAGTTCAACGAAGAATTCGGTATTAATCTTGGATGAGTCTTTCCACTGTGAAGGGATGTCGTCTTCATAATAAATGGCTTCGACTGGGCAGACCGGCTCACAAGCACCGCAATCTACGCATTCGTCAGGTTGGATGTAGAGCATGCGATTGCCTTCATAGATACAGTCAACTGGGCATTCCTCGATGCAGGATTTGTCCTTAACATCAACGCACGGTTGGGCAATTACATAAGTCACGATCTAACCTCCAGATTGGTTGGCCCTGCTATTCAATCGCGCTTAGTGTAACCATGCAGAGGCGAGGTTGCCCTATTAAAGTATCGACATGACTGAAACCAGCCAGGGATCTGCGTCACCGCTGAGCGGGGCAATTGGCAAAAGAGTCACAATAAGACTGCGTGAAGCTGATGGCGGGTTGCGAGATATCGTGGGAATTCTGCAGAGCGAGCACGAATTAATAAATTCTAAATCTCAGGCAATTACGTTTTCTAAAGATGACATCGCAATTTGGCGAGAAATTAAACCGCTGCCCGATCGCGCTGGTACAGGTTCACCACTATCGCTGCGGATTATTGAATTAGAAAAACTATCTGATACCACTTGGCCTGCCGCAGAAATTATTGAATTTGGAAAATGGCGCCTGCGGATCTCTGATGGATTTACGATGCGTGCAAATTCGGTTTTGCCAACAGGTGCCGGCCCAATCGGAGAGCCTCCCCTAGCGCTAGCCAATGCCGTAGAGCATGTAATAAAGAGTTATCGGGATAAGGGTTTAACTCCAACTTTCACATTACCTATTCCGATATATCAAGAACTAGATGAATACCTGGAAAGCCAAGGCTGGCAAATAAAAGTTGGGGCGCAATTTCTAATTAAAGATATAGATTTAATTGAGACAGAAATGTTTTCGCAAAATGATTTTGAGATTCTAGATTATCCATCGCAAGCATGGCTAGGTCTGCAATCAGATCACCACCTGGAAAAATTAATGCAACGTTACCCAGCAAGATATGGTCTTATTAAATCTGGAGAAAGTGTTATCGCTGTTGGCCGAATCGCAACCTTTGGAACGTGGGCGATGGCGACGCGACTCTTCGTCGATCCATCTCATCGTGGAAAAGGGTTGGCAAAGCAGCTAATGCTTCTTTTAATGGTTGCAGCTAAAGAAGATGGAGCAACAAAAATCGGGCTACAAGTGGATCTTGAAAACGTGGCTGCACTTGCCTTGTACGATTCGATGGGATTTAGACTCCATCATAAATATGTCTATCGCATACTAGAAACTCTGGAAGTAAGTTAATGATTTCTATATATGACACTTTGGCGAGAAAGGTTAGCCAAATAGAGTCTTCGGGATCACAGGTAACCGTTTACTGCTGTGGTCCAACTGTTTATCGCGATGCTCACGTAGGTAATTTAAGAACTTTCTTACTGGCGGACTTAATTCATCGAGCGCTAATTCAACAAGGTGCGCAAGTAAGTTTTATTCAAAACATAACCGATGTTGGGCATATGTCAGAAGATGTTCAAGGTGAAGATAAAATGCTCCAACAGGCGCATCTGGAAAAACGTGATCCCTTTGAAATTGCTCGCGCATATGAAGCCGGGTTCCATAACGATTTACAACGGTTAAATGTCATGCCAGCTAACGCCTATCCCCGTGCCAGCGAAACTATAAATTTGATGCAGCAATACATCTCCAAATTAATCTCTGGTGGCTTCGCATATGCCACAACTGCCGGTTCTGTTTACTTCGATTCTCGATCTTTTGATACCTACGGCGCAATTAGCGGCAACCGTCTAGATTCACTAAAGCCTGGCCATCACTATGAATTTACCGATGAGGGAGATAAACGTTTTCATGCCGACTGGGCGCTCTGGAAAGCAGCTGGTTTACGTACAGAAATGATCTGGGATTCACCATGGGGGCTTGGTTTTCCGGGATGGCATATTGAGTGCACGGCCATGTCACTGTCACTACTTGGTGACCGTATAGATGTTCACGTTGGTGGCATCGATCTGAGATTTCCACACCATGAAAATGAACGCGCGCAATCAAATTCAATAATTAATTCTGAGGCAGTTGGCATGTGGGTACACGGTGAGCACTTACTTTTTGAGGGCCGCAAGATGTCAAAGAGTTCTGGAAATGTCGTGCTGCTGCAAGATATAATTGATCGCGGGCTTGATCCCTTGGCGTTAAGACTTTGTCTATTGGAAAATCGTTATCGTGCGCAAATGGACCTGACATGGGAGGCTCTGGAAGCTGCAAATTCCACTTTACGTAGATGGCGAAATTCAATAGCCACTTGGGGTTCGGCAACCTCTGCCATTGCAGATGCAGAAGTTGCTAATGCTATTAAAAAAGATCTTGATACTCCCCGCGCAATTGTGCGGTTGCGCGCTATAGAAAAGGATTTACAAATTCTGGCGCACGATAAACGTGCCATATTTCTTCATGCAGACCAGGTGCTTGGGCTAGAACTTACTCGCGCGGCGTTCAAGAAACCTCTTTCACCTGAGCAGGCTTCATTGTTGAGCCAAAGAGCAGGTGCACGTGAGCACAAGAATTGGAGCCAAAGTGATCTTCTGCGCGATGAACTTTTGGCCCAAGGCATTTCGATTAGCGATGGACCTACCGGACAAAGTTGGAGCTGGATTTAATTAGTCGGTAAAGCGATGGCTATTGCAAGTGCCAGAAAAGAAAGTAAGAAGAAAGTGTTTCCTAAATTATCGCCCTGCACAAAGATTTCTTTTCCTACACCAAAAGTAGATGCTCGGAAAAAAATTACGCTCCATCCCAGCGCTGCGATTATTTTAAATCTACGTTTGCCATAAGTTCGTCCCACAGACCAGATTGATGCAAAAGTTCCAATGATTGCCAACGCAATACCAAAAGGTGGCAGAAATAGATGCAGGAACGTCGCCGCTGCCGCGGTAATTGCGCCTGCAAGGACTGCAAAAAAATACTTCATCTAGGCAATGACTCCAGCGAACAAATCCGATTCACGTCCGGCATCATCAAATGGAGCTGCCTTTTCACCCTTTACTAATGTGTAGAACTCATTACCCCAGACTTGTAGCCCTAGGTTATTAGAGAGTGCGAAGAAAGGCCCATCAAGTGCAATTTGTGTGTGATGCGCTTTCATCGCTGCCATCTTCTGTTCTACATAAGAATTGCCGTCAATTAAGGTGTCAATAAATTCGTCAGCTTTTGCAAAGGCAATTTCATCAATATTATCTGTTCCGAAGAAATCTGAGCCAATTTCTTTTAGCTTTTCCATACTTTCAGCAATTACTGATTTAGGAATTGTGTTCCAGTAAATTTTTTGAATTTGCCAATTAGATTTTTCTGATGCGCGCATCGCAACCCGATGGGCTTGAATATGATCTGGGTGGCCGTATCCCCCAATTTCATCATAAGTAATGAGAATATGTGGCTTAACTTCTTCGATCACCGCAACTAAATAATCAGCAGCTTCTTCCAAATCTGCTTGCCAAAAGACATCGGGACGGTTATTGGGATCCGTTCCCATCATTCCGCTATCGCGATAAGTTCTAGCGCCTTGCGCGAGGAATCTAAAATCTTTAATACCAAGTGCGCTCATTGCGTTGGCGAGTTCGATTTCACGATGCAGGCCAAGTGCGTCGGTTTCAGCACTAGATAAATGACTTAATTCAGGGGTCAGAATTTCACCTTCTTCTCCGCGAGTACATGTAATAAGAGTTATTTGTGCACCGAGTGCGGCGTATAACGCCATGGTCGCACCGTTGTTGATGGTTTCATCATCAGGATGAGCATGAACCAATAAAGCGCGAAAACCTTGATACGAACTTCGCATTAATAGACCGGTAATGATTTATCAATTTGTTTAGCCCATGCGGTGACTCCACCTGCCACGTGGGTGGCATCTGAAAATCCCGCGCCTTTTAGAATGGCTAAACATTCGGCGGATCTGACACCGCTCTTGCAATGCAAAACTATCGGCTTATCTTGTGGCATAGTCGCGAGCACGGTGCCATCTAAGAAACCTTGTTTTGGAATCAAGTGAGAACCTGGAATTCGAACGATTTCAAATTCACTTGGCTCGCGAACATCGACTAGATAGAAGTTATCGTTTCCGGCAATTTTTGCGGCAAGCTCGGTGACTGTGATTGTCGAATCTTTAACTGCAACTTCTGCAGCATCTGATAAAACGCCACAGAAGGCCTCGTAATCCGGCAGTAGCTCCGTCTGGGTTGGGTTGTCGCTACATAAAGGGCAATTTGGATCTTTGCGAACCTTAATCTTTCTAAATGACATTTCCAGTGCATCGTAAATAATTAGCGAACCGATCATTGGATCGCCAACGCCGGTGATTACTTTTATCGCCTCTGTAGTCTGAATGGATCCGATGGTTGCGCAAAGAACACCAAGTACACCGCCTTCGGCACAGCTTGGAACCATTCCCGGTGGTGGAGGTTCTGGATAAAGACAACGGTAACAAGGTCCGTACTCAGCCCAAAAAACGCTAGCTTGGCCATCAAAGCGATAAATAGATCCCCAAACATAAGGCATCTTCAATAATACGCAGGCATCATTTACCAAATACCGAGTTGCAAAATTATCGGTTCCATCAACGATGATGTCGTATTGAGAAAATATCTCCATTACATTGGAGTTATCTAAGCGAACTTCGTGAGTTACTACATTTACATAAGGATTAATTTCCGCAATTTTTGCCTTGGCCGATTGCGCTTTACTCTTACCGATATCACTTTGGCCATGAATAATTTGACGCTGCAGATTTGATTCATCGACAGTATCGAATTCGACAATTCCGAGAGTTCCGATACCAGCGGCTGCTAAATACATCAGCGCTGGCGAACCCAGCCCACCTGCACCAACGCATAGAACTTTGGCGCTCATCAAACGTTGTTGTCCAGCCATTGCAACATCTGGAATTATCAGATGGCGGCTATACCGGCGAACTTCGTCAACAGTCAGCGCAGGTCCAGGAGATACCAGGGCTGGAGGTTTAATTTGTGGGTTCGTCATAGCGCTATTCTGCCGTAGGCGTTGCAGGTGCGCCAATTAGATAAATTTGGCACGCTGCAAATCGTTCTCATCTGCATTTGATCTTTCTTTATTAGCGCTGCTGCGTCTACGATACGAGCAATGACTACCGTAGATACAAATACAAAAGGCGATAAACCACGCCTGCCGCGTGATGAGCGCCGTGCGATATTACTCAACGCGGCCCTAGAAGTTTTCACCGCCGCGGGATACCACTCGGCTGCGATGGATGAAATTGCTGATCGCGCAAATGTCAGCAAGCCAGTTCTGTATCAGCACTTTCCTTCAAAACTTGATTTGTATCTTGCGGTACTAGATCTGCATATTGATTCACTAGTTTTTGCACTACAAAAAGCAATCTCTTCAACTCCCGATAACTCTATGCGCGTACATGCGACCGTTGTTGCTTACTTTGAATTTATCGAAAAAGAGGGTGAGGCATTCCGTTTACTTTTTGAAAGCGATATGAACGTTGAGCCACAGGTTCGTGAGCGCTTAAATCGTATGACCTATGACTGCGCAGCAGCCGTGAGTGCAATTATTTCCAATGACACTGGATTACCTCAAGAAGTTGCTATGTTGCTGGGCGTTGGGCTTATTGGATATACCCAAGTCACGGCACGCCATTGGTTGGAACGAGATAGCAAATTAAGCCGCCAGCAAGCTGTTGAATTAGTTGAAAACTTAATGTGGCGTGGAATTTCTGGCTTCCCACTCTCTGGAAGTCAATAACCCCTACTCATTTCAGAGAGATTGGCTGCACTTTTTGCCGATAGGATAGCC
>CAWUTY010000145.1:0-2971 GCA_963925575.1 Candidatus Nanopelagicaceae bacterium | reverse complement strand
TGTTAAAGGCCGACGAGAGTTGCAATCTGTATCTGCAGAACGTGCGCCACAGATTGTGGCTGGCGCAATGGTGGCAAGGCAGTTAATGCGCACCCTGGAGTTAGAAGAGATTCGAATCTGCCCTTGGGCGCTGCGTGAAGGCATTGTTTTACGCTGGCTTGACTGGATGGAACGTTAAACCAAATTAACGCAAACTAAATAATTGGTTCGTCGATCCAATCGCAGGCTATAACTTCACCTGCGCGGCAGTGCAGAACAATGGCTTGGGCTGGTTCTAACTCTCGGTCCATTGATTTAAAGTATTTCTTGCCAACTAGTTTCTTGACCAACTTTGGAATAATCGGATTGTGGCTGCAGACGATTGCCGCAGTGCCACGATTCATCAAATCTTGAACATAATCAAGCGGAGCTTCTCTATCTTTGGCATAACCATATTCGGATAAATCTGCTGAAAAAATTGGTGTCTTCTCTATTAAGCGAGCCATCAGATCAATTGTCTCAATACAACGTAAGGCATCTGATGTATGAACTTCAGATATCCCATACGGAAGATAAATAGGCAGCAATCGCTTGGCTTGTAACTGACCGCGATGTTCCAAGGGACGATCACCATCATCGCCATCCCAATCAGTACGCTTTAAAGCTTTGGCGTGACGCAGCAAAATAATTGGGAAGGTATCTGCCCCAAATTCTAGAAAGAAGTCAACGATTGCGCAGTCATCTTTATTAGTTAACTTCTCTTTTGCTTTCCTTGGTTCAAGCCAAAGAACCTCATCTACTTCTTGGGGGTTTGGATTTCCAGTCTTTATCGTTGCGGCTGCGGCCCAAAATCTAACTTCTTTAGATGCTCCTTCAAGTTTGTAGACAACTGTTCCGATTTCGGGGCCGAACGTTGATTCGTATCCTGTCTCTTCTTGAATTTCGCGGTAACCTGCAGAAATATGTGATTCACCAGATTCAACTTTGCCTTTTGGTAGCGACCAATCGTCATATCTTGGGCGATGGATAATGGCAATTTCTAACTTTAATTTATCTGATTTGCGCCATAGAACCGCGCCAGCAGCCTGAATTAGCGGCGCCTCTAAATCTTTTGCCATTAGTGTGCTTTCTTATAGCGTTTGATGTAGAGGCTCTGCAGATCTTGCAAAGGTTCACCATTTGAATTCTTAGTGACGTTTTTCCAAGAGCCTTGGTCTTGATGCCAACTTGCAGTCTCTTCACTTAGCGATAAATCAAAGATCTCTTGCAGCGACGCTTTATGGACTGGACGCTCGATACGTACCAAGCTTTCAACGCGACGATCAAGGTTACGATGCATTAGATCTGCACTGCCGATCCAGAATTCATCATCTCCACCGTTAACAAAGTGATAGATACGTGAGTGCTCAAGGAAGCGACCCAGCAGTGAGCGAACTCTGACATTATCTGAGAGTCCAGGAATTCCAGGTTTAATTGATGAAATACCGCGAACGACGAGATCAACTTTAACGCCAGCTTGCGAAGCGGTGTAAAGAGCCTCAACGAATTCTTCATCGAGCAACGAGTTAAGTTTCATTTGGATGCCTGATGGTCGGCCGGCTTTAGCCATCGCCGTTTCATTAGCAATCTTTTCGAGTAATCCACTGCGCAGAGTGCGTGGTGCAACAAGAAGGCGTGAATAAGTTGAGTGCGGTGCAAAACCAGATAGTTGATTAAATAACTTAGTTAAATCTTCGGTGAGCAAAGGGTCTGCACTAAGGATTCCTAGATCTTCGTAGAAACGTGCCGTCTTTGGATTGTAATTTCCGGTTCCCATATGACAGTAAAGCCGCAACCCTTGTGCTTCATCACGCACAACCAGAGATAACTTGGCATGCGTCTTTAGCCCCATAAGTCCATAAACAACGTGCACACCAGCAGCTTCAAGTTTGCGAGCCCAACGCACATTTGCTTGTTCATCAAAACGGGCGCGAAGTTCGATTACCGCCAAAACTTGCTTGCCAGCTTCGGCCGCTTCAATTAGCGCTTCGATAATTTGTGAGTCACCTGAGGTGCGGTACAAAGTCTGTTTGATCGCCAATACATCTGGATCCTCCGCGGCATGCTGTAAAAACTGCACGACAGATGAGGTAAATGATTCATAAGGATGGTGAAGCAGGATCTCGCCTTGGCGAATCGCCGCGAAGAATAGATCTGGCTCTTCAGAATCTACTTCGCGCAGTGCTGCAACCGTCCGCGATCTGAAAGGTGGGTACTTTAATTTAGGTAGGTCTAAATCTGCAATTTTTGATAAATCCACAAGGTTTAGCGGTGCTGGTAGCGAAAACACATTTGCAGGATTGATATCTAGTTGTTCGCATAATTTATTGCGCAACTTCTCGCCAACGCCAGATTCAATTTCCAAACGAACCGGTGGACCAAAACGACGTCGTGCCAACTCTTGTTCAAGCGATGTCAAAAGATCCTCTGAATCTTCTTCATCAAGGTCAATATCTTGATTGCGAGTAATTCGGAATGTGTAATGGTCTTCAATTAACATTCCTGGGAAAAGTTCTTGCAAGTGGATAGAAATTAAATCCTCTAGCGGTAAAAAGCGAGTGCTCTGTGGAGCGGGGCTAACTGAAATAAAGCGTGACAGTATTGGTGGCACTTTAACTCTGGCAAAATATTCTTCAGAAGTCTTTGGGTTCTTAACAATTACCGCCAAGTTAAGTGAGAGTCCAGAGATATAAGGGAAGGGATGAGATGGGTCTACAGCTAGTGGCGTTAATACTGGAAAAATTCGATCACTAAAAATTCGAGAAACATAACTGCGCTCTTCATCAGATAGATCATCCCAGCGGATAACTTCGATCTTATTTGCCTTTAACTCTGCAGCAATTTTATTCTTGAACAAATTGGCATGGCGACGCGTTAGTTCTCCCGCCCGAACTGAAATTGCAGAAAGAAGTTCAGCGGGTGTGTAGCCAGCTGAATTAACTAAATTTGGATT
>CAWUTY010000144.1:0-3939 GCA_963925575.1 Candidatus Nanopelagicaceae bacterium | reverse complement strand
GATTTCCATATTGGTAGAGAAATACCCACTCGGGATTCTGCGCCGCCAATTCTTTAGCAACCCGCACCGCTTCATTTGATCCACCTGCAGCAGGTGAAGAAATTATCTTTGCGCCCCACATCTCAAGTAGTTGGCGTCGTTCTGGACTTGTGTTCTCGGGCATCACACAAATTAATTTGTAGCCCCGAACTTTGGCAGCCATAGCAAGTGAGATTCCGGTATTGCCGCTAGTTGGTTCTAAAATTGTGGCGCCCGGTTTTAATTGGCCACTCTTTTCAGCAGCGTTGATCATAAAGATTGCAGTGCGATCTTTAATTGAACCAGTTGGGTTGCGATCTTCTAACTTCGCCCAGAGTCGAACATTTGGCGCTGGAGAGAGTCTGGGTAAACCGATTAGAGGTGTGTTACCAACGGAAGTGTCCAGAGAGTCATAGCGCGCCAAAATTATCCGCCAGCTACTGCAGGAAGAATTGTTACTGAATCACCATCTTTAATTGGAGCTTCTAAGCTTCCTAGAAAACGCACATCTTCGTCATTGATGTAGATATTTATAAAGCGACGGAGCGCTCCGTTTTCTAAAAGACGATCTCCGATACCCGGATACTGTTGATCTAGATCTGTGATTAGCGCTGTAAGAGTTGAACCTGTCGCTACAACGGCCTTTTGATCTTTAGTAAATGGACGCAGAATTGTGGGAATACGTACTTCAATGCTCATGTCGTTATTATGGCGAAGAAGTGGATTATTCGGTAATTGAAACTTTTTCTTCAGTTACTAAGCCATCGATTATGCGATATGAACGAAATTCAATCGCAGGTGCAATCTCTTTGCGACTAGAGACGAGAACATAATGCGCGCCAGGCTCGCCCGCATAGGCGATATCTGTCCGTGATGGGTACGCCTCCGTTTCGGTATGCGAGTGGTAGATCACCACAATCTCTTCATCGTTGTCATCGACTTCACGATACAGGGCGAGCAGATCTTTAGGGTCAAATTCATAGAACGTTGGTGAATGCGCGGCATTTATCATCGGAAGCAAACGTGTTGGGGTTCCCGAACCAGCCGGCCCAAGAATCGCACCACAACATTCATCTGGATACTCTGCGCGAGATTGCGCAACGATTGCGTCAACAAATGCGCGTGAAATAGTTAGTGACATAAGGGTTCTATCTTAACTTTCATTTAACTACTTTTCATCCATCAGAGCTTCGATCAGACCTTCTTGTAGCCAACCAAGCCATCCGTAAACTACATAAACCCCACGCATTGGATCGTCGGGGGCTAATAGCTCTAACTCATCCTGAGTTCGCTTTTGCACATTTAAGCGAACACCTAAAGCAAGACGCATATCGTTTATCCCGCCGAGCCAAGCGTTGGCGCCATCGTGCTCTAAATCAACAGTGCCATCTTCGGCGCTCTTTAAGTACATCCGCATCGCCATAGCGTGTGCCTGTTTCTTACTGCGCAAAGTAGATTCTGTGTAACGCCTAAATTCTGCAGAATCAACTTCGTCTTGATAAGCGCTCGGTAGTAAGCGATGCAGTACTTCATCTTCCGGTGGTGAATCATGTGAAGTGATTCCAACCATTGCAGCGAGTGGATCTTCTTGTCCGTGATCGATGCGCTCTGCCAGCAGTTCGATTATCTGCTCAGTTAAATTAATTAGTATCTCGCGTTCATTTTCCGCAAATTCTGCAACGTATGAATTACTACCGTGGCGCTTAAACCCTTCGGATTTCATATCCCTTGATCACCCCGCTGCAGCGTTGCCCAAAGGCCATATTCGTGAAGGCGCGCAACATCATGCTCCATCTCTTCACGACTGCCCGTGGAAACAACTGCCTTACCTTCAGTATGCACTTTCATCATTAATTCTTGCGCCTTGGCTTTGGGATAACCAAAAAGTTCCATTAAAACGTAAGTTACATATGTCATTAAATTAACTGGGTCATCCCAAACGATGGTGACCCATGGCGCATCGTTAGAGAAGATTTCGCGAATCTGTTCTTCAATACGAGTATCGGTCTTAACCATCATCTGATAATGATAGAGAATTCTGGAGCCGCTACCTGCCGCCAAACTGAGTCTGCTTGAACGATGACTTGATATCGAGCGATGGAACGCGCTTCTCCAGCGTTCGGGAAAAGAAAGTTTCCTTGCTCATCTGTCGTTGCGGTCGCCACGTTCTTCCAAGCACCTGCGGTGTATTTCATAAGAGAAACGACTGCCCCAGCAGAACGTGGGCGAACCGTTCCGGAAATTAAGAAGGCAGTCTTTGCTTTTTCGGTACCTGGTGCGCTCAAGGAAATAGTGCGATCAATTTGTATGGCAACTTCGTTACTTAAAGATTCGGCGCGTTCCCAAGTGCCATCAGTTGCAACACGAATATTCATTGGCTTAGCCAGCAAAATGGCGGTCGTAAAATTGCCATCGGCTGCGGTATTAACAGAACCAAGATTGCGCCAAGCGGTATCGGTTGCAATCTTGCCTTCAATACGAATTGGAAGTGAAGCAACTGGTGATTTATCTTCAAGTGATACTTGCCCACTTAAAGTTACCGCTGATCCATATAGCGCAATCGTTTTATCAGATGACAAGGTGCTGATCACCTTTGCAGGAGCAATATTTAGCGCTGTTTGGCGTATTGCCTCCATTGCAAGCGGTTCTTCCATACCTAACGTCCAGGCAGTAACTCCCCCTAATTTATATTTCGCAACTAACTCACTTCTGATCTTGTAACTCTGTGCATTTTGATACCAAGCTGTACGTGTTGCCGTGCAAATAGTGGAGCGACCATCGGCAGTGAGACCCTCATAAGCCTTTATATATGTAAAGGTGGCTTCACCATTTTTCTCGTCATATATAGGCGTGACTTGATAATTTGCAGCAAGGGTCGCGGCATCGCGCATCACAAATGTCGCCGCCTTTGCCCCAACTTTTATTGCATTGATAAACGGTGCAGGGCATATGCCATCTACCTTGGTAACCCAATCTCGACCATAACCGGCCAAGCCAAGATAAACCTTTGAAGCTGGCATTATTGAAGTTGCATAAGCAACGGTCTTCTCGGTCCATGCAATTGGACCAATTGGGCCAACCTTTGCAACTGAATAGTCATAAGTCATTATTCGCAAACGATCTATATGCGCAGCAATTTGAGGCCAGGCATAGACGGTGTAACCCTTCTGTTTTCCAGTCGGATCAAAGTTGTATGGAGTTGAAACTGAGAGCAATTTATTATTCGCATGCAATAACGCTGAAAGTTCTTTCACAAATGCAACCCACAAAGGTGCCGTCTTGGCCCAAGTCGCATTTCCATCGACAAATGCGAACCCTTCAAAATCAAGATCAATACCATCATAATTATTTATCACTACAAAGTCGTAGATAGTTTTAGCGGTCTTGGTGCGATTAGTGGCATTAGCCAATAAATTTGAAAGAACTAACTTATCCATACCGTCGGTAATAGTTGGAATTATTTGAAATCCAGCAGCGCGCAGCGCGGCAAGCGGAGTTGCAATCGGAACGCTGGGGTTTGCAGGTGCATACAAATCAGATACAAATGCTGATTTGTTCTTGCCGTCATATTTTAAGGTATACCAAAATGGCATTACCTCTTTAATTAAATCTGCGTTGTTAAGGGCTGCTGGCAAAGAAGTCTTTATTGAATAATATGGAATCCAACCTGTCAGGATTTTCCGTGGTTGGCTCGCACTCTGTGCCGATGGGATAGCGAGGCAACTAAGAATTAGTGTTGCGGTTAAGAATTTACTTATCAGGTGATTTGCGCGTAAGACCGTCATAGATTTCTTTACAGACAGGACAGATTGGATATTTCTCAGGATCACGCGAAGGGATCCATTTCTTGCCACAAAGTGCTCGCACTGCCTTGCCGGTCACTGCTGATTCGACGACCTTCTCTTTCTTTACATAATGCGC
>CAWUTY010000143.1:0-3851 GCA_963925575.1 Candidatus Nanopelagicaceae bacterium | reverse complement strand
GTAATCGTCCTTGAGGCGATGAAGATGGAACAACCACTTAACGCACATAAGGCGGGCAGGATTACAAATCTCAAAGCAGTTATCGGTGAAACCGTATCTAGCGGCACTGTGCTCTGTGACATTATTGACGCATAGTTTTATCTGTAATTCCCAACCCGATTTAATCTCGTTAGGCTGTACTAATGAACGCCGAACTGCTGGCCGAGGTACAGGCATGGATCGCAGATGATCCTGATCAGAAAACTGCAGCCCAATTAACGGCGCTACTCGCTGCTGATGATGAAATAACTTTAAGAAAGCATTTCTCTGGTTTTCTACAGTTCGGTACCGCCGGACTTCGTGGTCCAGTTGGACCGGGTCCATCTCGCATGAATCGTGCAGTTGTTGGGCGCACCGCAGCCGGTATTGCCTCATATATGAAAACACGTGCAATGACTCGCGTTGTTATTGGACGAGACGCACGTTACGGGTCGGAAGATTTCACAAAGGAAAGCGCTCAAATTTTCGCAGGGGCTGGTTTTGAAGTTTTTGTTCTACCGCGGCCACTACCAACTCCAGTATTGGCTTTTGCAACAGCAGAACTTAAATGTGATGTAGGTGTGATGGTCACGGCCAGCCATAATCCCCCTCAAGATAATGGCTACAAGGTTTATGTTGGACCAACTGCCGACGGTATCGATTACGCATCGTCTCAAATCATTAGTCCAACTGATGGATTTATTGCCAAAGAGATCACCGCCATTACTTCGCTGGCAAAAATCCCACGCGAGAATAACTGGACTGTGCTTGGCGAAGAAATTATTACTGAATATGTACGTCGCACAGCTCTGCTGGCAAATAAACCTGGAGATCTAAAGGTTGTTTACACCGCGATGCATGGAGTCGGCACCGAGACTTTGCAACGCGTCTTCAATCATGCAGGTTTTGCAACTCTTATTCTGGTCGATGAACAGTGCCAACCAGATCCAGATTTTCCAACAGTTGCTTTTCCAAATCCGGAAGAGCCTAATGCAATCGATTTAGCGCTAGAAAAAGCGCGTGACTTTGGTGCAGATTTAGTTATTGCAAATGACCCCGATGCAGACCGTTGCGCAGCGGCGGTAAATGATCCGAAGACAGGCTGGCGCATGTTGAGCGGTGACGAACTTGGTGTAATTTTTGGCGAATGGATCGCGCGGTCCAAGCCCCAAGGAACTTTTGGTAATTCCATCGTTTCATCATCTGCGTTGCGTAAGATTGCCGCGCATTACAAAATTGATTTTCAAGAGGTTTTAACAGGATTTAAATGGCTAGCCAAGATAGATAATTTGGCCTACGGATATGAAGAAGCGATCGGTTACGCAGTTGATCCTAAAACTGTAAATGATAAAGATGGAATTTCTGCTGCCATATATCTGGCCCAGATTGCCAGTGATTTAAAGGTACAAGGGCAGACTCTGCTTGATCTATTGGATGAAGTTTGGGCGCGGCACGGATTCCATGGAACTGAACAGATTTCAATTCGAGTGGCGGATGTAGCAAAGATTTCGCAACTCTTAACGCGGCTGCGCCAAAGCCCTCCAAGTGAAATTGCGGGTTACAAAGTTTCAACAATTGATGATTTGGCTGCGCCAAAGGATGGACTCCCTCCAACTGATGGCCTACGCATCTGGCTAGATGGCGATATCCGCATAATTATTCGCCCGAGCGGGACGGAAGCTAAGTTGAAGTGTTATATCGAAGTTATAACCAAAGATGCAAAATCGGCGCAAATCCTGTTGGATAAGTTGCGTAACCCACTAAAGGAATTTCTATCATGAGCTTTTACGGAATTGTCGATGGATCAGAGAGTTCACTAAAGCACTTTCTGGCGCAGCTGCCTGGCGTTGACCAGGTAGGAGCAGAAGCGCGTGCTGCGATGTTGGCAACTCGCAGCATTAAGACAACAAGCAAGCGCTGGGCGATTGATACCGCAATCACTATGGTGGATTTAACAACACTTGAAGGCGCCGACACCGCCGGAAAAGTTCGGGCACTCTGCTCTAAAGCGGTTAGACCCGATCCAACAGATGCAACTGTTCCCAGCGTGGGTGCGATCTGCGTTTATAACGACATGGTTGCCATCGCACGTACACATTTAGATTCAATTGGCGGTCAACATGTTCCAGTTGCCGCTGTTTCAACTGCTTTTCCATCAGGTCGCGCTTCTATGGAAGTTAAAATTCAAGATACGCAAGACGCTATAGCTGCTGGCGCTGCCGAAATCGATATGGTTATTGATCGCGGTGCATTTTTATCTGGGCAGTTCGGTCTTGTCTTTGATGAAATTGTAAAGATTCGCGAAGTTTGTGGTGATCGCGCACATCTAAAGGTGATCTTTGAGACTGGTGAATTAGTCACATATGACAATGTTCGCAAGGCTTCTTACCTGGCGATGCTAGCTGGCGCAGATTTCATCAAGACTTCCACCGGCAAAGTTGCACCCGCAGCCACTCCCCCAGTTGTCCTAGTAATGCTGGAGGCAGTACGTGACTTTTATTCGATGACAAATCGCAGAATTGGCGTAAAACCAGCGGGCGGAATTCGAAATACCAAAGATGCCATAAAGCAGTTAGTTCTAGTCAATGAAACGGCTGGTCCCGAATGGCTTACTCCAGAGCTATTCCGGATTGGTGCCAGCGCATTACTAAATGATTTGCTAATGCAACGCATGAAAATCGATGATGGCTACTACGCTAGCCCTAACTACGTAACGATCGATTAAGACAAAGAGAAACCCGGAAAATCCCTATGACATTCGAGTACGCACCTTCCCCTGAGTCACGTTCGATCGTCGATATCAAGGCAAAGTACGGACACTTTATTGATGGCAAATTTGTCACAGGCAAGAACCATTTTGCGACTATTAACCCTGCAACCGAAGAGGTTCTCAGTCATATAGCACTGGGTGGCGCTAGCGATGTAGATAAGGCCGTTGCGGCAGCGCAGAAGGCATATACAAAAACTTGGTCAAAGCTTTCTGGAAAAGAACGTGGAAAATACCTATATCGCATCGCGCGCATCTTGCAAGAGCGTGCTCGTGAATTTGCAGTTCTTGAAACGTTAGATAATGGAAAGCCAATTCGCGAAACCCGCGATATAGATATTCCGCTAGTTGCTGCCCACTTTTTCTATCATGCAGGCTGGGCAGATAAATTAGATTACGCCGGACTTGGTAAATCACCGCAGCCACATGGAGTAGCTGGCCAGATAATTCCATGGAATTTTCCACTTTTGATGTTGGCTTGGAAGATTGCCCCAGCGTTGGCTACTGGTAATACAGTTGTATTAAAGCCAGCTGAAACTACTTCTCTTACTGCACTTTTATTTGCACAAGTTTGCCAAGAAGCAGAATTACCGGATGGTGTTGTAAATATAGTTACAGGAGATGGAACAACCGGTTCAGCAATTGTCGACCACCCTGGAATACATAAAATTGCTTTCACTGGATCAACCGAAGTCGGTAAGAAGATTGCCCGCGCGATAGCTGGTACTGATAAGAAAGCAACCCTTGAACTAGGCGGTAAAGGTGCAAATGTTGTCTTCGATGATGCCCCAATTGATGAAGCTGTTGAAGGAATAGTTAATGGAATCTTCTTTAATCAAGGTCACGTTTGCTGTGCGGGTTCTCGATTAATTTTGCAAGAAGGTATCGCGGATGAGTTTATTGAAAAGTTAAAAGTCCGCATGGCTAAAATCAGAATTGGTGATCCCCTAGATAAGAACACAGATTTAGGCGCAATTAACTCTCGCGAGCAACTGTTGAAGATTCAAGAACTTGCAGGTGTCGGAGATTCCGAAGGCGCCGAACGCTGGAGCCCGGCTTGCAACTT
>CAWUTY010000142.1:0-5131 GCA_963925575.1 Candidatus Nanopelagicaceae bacterium | reverse complement strand
GCTGGCTAACTGCACAGAGTTAATGAATTTCTCACCCGTCTGGCGGCTACTAAGTGAACCGGTTGCTTTAACACCAAATGAAAATACTGAGCCCGGGCCCTCAGGCGTGTACTTCTTTGCGCGCGCATTGTGTGGGTGGCTGGCCAGGCCTGCGTAATTAACCCATTCAATACGCGGGTCACTTTCTAACCATTCCGAGACAACTTTGGCATTTGCCACATGATCGCGCATACGCTGTGGCAAAGTTTCAACGCCTTGCACCAACAAAAATGCCGACATCGCACTAAGTGAAGCGCCAATATCGCGCAGCTGTTCAGATCGCACCTTGGTAAGAAATCCGAATTCGCCGAAGTTCTCCCACCATGAAACACCGCCATATGAAGCAACTGGTTCGGTCATTGTAGGGAATTTGCCATTGCCCCAATTAAATTTTCCAGATTCGACAATTACGCCACCCAAAGTGGTGCCATGTCCACCCAAAAACTTTGTCGCTGAGTGCAAAACGATATCTGCCCCATACTCAATTGGGCGAACTAAATAAGGTGTTGCAACCGTTGAATCAATAATCAGTGGCAACCCAGCATCGTGTGCCACCTTGGCCAAAGCTTCGATATCACCAATCTGGCAAGCCGGATTAGAAATCATCTCAGCATAAATAAATTTGGTCTTATCTGTAATTGCCGCTGCAAAATCTTCAGCCTTATCGCTTTTAATAAAAGTTGTATCAACACCAAAGCGTCGCAAGGTCACATCTAATTGCGTAAGCGTTCCGCCATATAAGGCAGATGAAGCAACAACGTGATCGCCGGTTCCAGTAAGTGCTGCAAATGTTAAGAACTGTGCTGCCATTCCGCTAGATGTTGCAACAGCGCCAATGCCGCCTTCAAGGGCGGCAATCTTTTCTTCAAAAGCTGAAACAGTTGGGTTTCCAATTCGACTATAGATATTGCCGTACTTTTGCAGCGCAAATAAATTTCCAGCATCTTCAGTATTTTCAAAGACGAATGCAGATGATTGGTAGATAGGAAGTGCTCGCGCACCAGTCTGCGGATCTGGTTGCGTACCGGCGTGAAGCGCCTTTGTCTTAAAGCCCCAATTGCGTTCGCTCATAAACCAATTAAACACCACATCCTTATCGCGGCTATAATCACCGTGTGAGCCACAACAAATACCACGTTATCCAAGATGAACCTCATCGTTGGCGTAACATCGAAGAGCTGGTCTATAAAGATGAAGATGGCGCTGCCACATTTAAAGATGTAACCCGCCGCGTTTTATTCGGGGAAGACCACGTAGATGGCATGGAAGTTCGTTACTTCGAAGTAGATGCCGGCGGCCACACAACTTTAGAGAAGCACGAACACACCCACTTGGTTATTCCTATTAAAGGCAAGGGCGCTTGCCTAGTCGGTGATGAAGTTCTGCCACTTGCAATGCACGATCTTGTCTATGTTCCAGCATGGGCTTGGCATCAATTTCGCGCCGATGAAAGCGAAGTCTTCGGTTTTCTCTGCCTAGTTAAAGTAGAGCGCGATCGCCCAACCTTGCCAACTGCGCAAGAACTAGCCGAGATGAAGAACAATCCAGAAGTCGCTGACTTCATCCGCCATCAATAACTATCCTTGAACGACGACGCGCACAACCGCATCCGGTGTAACCCCAACTGAACCAAGTTCTGCTTCAACGTTTGTGCCCATTCCATTTATTTTGGCCGCCGATAAAACTGCTAACTGCGTTGCTATCTCGGTCATCCAATAAAAAGCCGCCGGGCCCGCCCGATCTAAAATCCCTTGTGCTTGCGCAATTCGCGCATCTGAAAACTTTTCCGCACCATCGCGATCATCGCCCACCACCGATAACAAAAATCCCTTTATCTCAGCGGCCATCGCATCTGAGTAATAAGTGCTTTCCACAAGTTCGCGCAGTTCAGCATCGATCCCCCGCGCCTTGCGCACCTTCTTCTTACGATTGATAAACAAATAGATAACGGCCGTCAACGCCAATAGTTCGAACATCGCCAAACCACCCTTCGCTCACCAATAAATTTATCCCTGCCCACCGACAGCGAAACAAATCTACTTAGCTAACGGCCCCAACAAATATCCCGCCAAGCGCGACTCGGGCTTTGACTTACCCTCATGCTGGGATGCAAATGAGGCGCTGCCATCTACCCCACACAAAGAGACAATCGCACTTTCCCCACCGGGATGCGATCCAATCCACTTTGTTAAGTCATAAACATTTCCCTTAATCACAGTCCAACAACTAGCCGCACTCGCATTGGCCTTAACCTTTTCCAAGGTGTATTTAGCAGCAGGTTTAGCCGTAGCGGCCTTGACCGCAACACCCTTGCCCCAAACCATCTTGCTACCTTTTTTCACACATGAGTACTTAAATCCACCAGCCACACTTGTCTGACCAACCTTCTTGCACGCATCCCCCGCCTTAACGGCTGCAGATGAAATCGGTGCAACAACTATCGATAAAACTACGGCCATCCCAAATGCGCTGACAATTCTTTTCATAGGCACAGGTTAGTTGATATTTCCTAAAAATCTCTGTGAAATATCACCGTGCAACCAACTTCGCTAAATCCTTTATGATCCTCCAATGAGTTCACTCTTCACCCCGCTAAAGATCAGAGATACCGAATTCCTAAACCGTGTTTGGGTCTCTCCCATGTGCCAATACCAAGCAACTGATGGCCACATCGGCCCCTGGCACCGCACCCACCTTGGCGCCTTCGCCACCGGCGCACCCGGCCTAATCATGGTTGAAGCAACTGGAGTTATCCCCGAAGGTCGCGTTTCAATCGGATGTCTATCTATCGAAGATGATGCACACGCAAATAATTTCAAAGAAATAATCGACTTCGCCCACTCGTTTAACGTAAAGATGGGAATTCAATTAGCTCACGCCGGTCGCAAAGCATCAACGATGCGCCCATGGGATGACCACCGCATTGCAACAAAGGATGAAGGTGGCTGGCAAGCAACTTCTTCATCTGCAACCGCCTTCGAGGGTTATCCAATCCCGCGCGCGCTAACTACAGATGAAATAAAAGAGCTCACACAAAAATTCGTAGAAGCTGCAAAACGCGCAGTCAAAGTCGGCTTTGATGTAGTAGAAATCCACGCTGCCCACGGTTATCTCTTCCACCAGTTCTATTCCCCACTTATGAACCAACGCACCGATGAATACGGTGGCAGCTATGAAAACAGAATACGTTTCTTAATCGAGACTACAAAGGCTGTCCGTGCAGCAATCCCAACAACTACACCACTTTTCGTTCGCATCTCTGCCACCGATTGGGCAGAAGGCGGCTGGGATATCAATGAGGCTGTTAAATTATCTAAAGAACTTAAATCACTTGGCGTTGACCTAATCGATGTCTCATCAGGTGGTGCCATCCACAATTCCAAAATAGATCCCAAACCAAACTACCAAGTTCCCTTTGCAGATGCCATCCGCAACCAAGTAGACATTCTGACCTCAGCAGTTGGCCTGATAACCGAGCCAGAACAAGCCGAAGCAATCATCGCCGAAGGCAAGGCCGATGTGGTATTTCTAGCAAGAGAAATGCTACGCAACCCACGTTGGGCACTTAACGCTGCAGAGAAGTTAGGTGTGAAGATCACCTGGCCGCTCTCACTCGATCGTGCGCGTACTTTAAGTTAACTAATTTGAAAACAAAGAAGCCCCGGGTGACTAATTCCCAGGGCTTCCAAGGTGTGGTCTCGCTGGCGGGATTCGAACCCACGACAACCTCGTTAGTCAAGCGAGTGCTCTATCCGCTGAGCTACAGCGAGACACATGCGGAACTTAAATGTCTTTGATACTCAAGAAACTTATAAATATTTTTCTGTGTATAACTTTGAAACTAAATTTGGAAATTCTTTGCTAGCCTTGAGTCGCTTAGTCAATGCCGTGCGCTCTATCTAGAGCACAGCAAAAAAGTCCCGCAGAGAAATCTGTGGGACTTTTTGTTTAACTGCTATTCTTTTCTCAGTCAAGCGAGTGATCTTAAGTGAAAGCTACAGCGAAAAACCCCGTCAGCAATGGCGGGGTTTTCTCTTTTAAAGCCAAACGATCTTCACCACTACCTCTTTCGAGCGCGCAAGAACTCTTACTTAATTACTATCCCCTTGAAACTTCACCGCGTATCTCTTGCTCCCCCACTGCGATAGTCACAGCAGATTTGGCGCGAGAAGTTAAGGTAAAGGAATAGATCCCTTCCATTGCCGGCACTTGATAACGCGATAGATAGAAGTAATTAGTGCCGCTATATGGCTCATAGAAGGGCGTGCGCTCACTTAACTTCATCACAGTCTTTGTTCCATCAGGTGCTGTGATAACCAACTGCGGCAACTTCGAACTCTTTAAGGCATTACTTGGACGCTTATCCATAATCAAGTACTGCACAGCAAGTAAATCTCCATCTTTAAGCCCTGCTCTAAATGCTCTCTTCTCTCCTGACTTACTAAATGATGCCTGCACAGCAAAGGAAACAGTCCCATCAACTAATAGCGGACCTTTAGCCGCCGTGGTATCAGTATCTAGTAGAAATACCGGTTGATGCGCAATGGCCGGTGTCATACCAAGCAGTGATAGCGCCAAGACTGTGGCAAATACTCTCTTCATCGAAACTCCTCGTTACTGCCAAATCCGTTAACCAAATCGAACACCATTCGGCATCAATTCTCTACTTAAACAAGCGCGAGGCTATGAGAGAGCTTTGAGCCCCTGGCGCTATTTCAACTTGCCTACCAACGCACCTATACCTAAGGTTTTTCTCGTGGTGAAAAGATCCCTGCTCGTATCTGCGTTACTGCTCGGCATAATCTCACCCGCCAACGCCGCTGAAATTGCCGATAGCCAAATCTCGATATCCATTTCCTCAAAGTCAATTACTAAATCTATTACTGGGGGCGGCAACACTCGCGGCCCAGCCCTTGCCGTACTAAGCGATGACACCATTTTGCTCGGTGGCGGGGCAAGCGGTGGCGAGATCTTCACCTTCTATAGTGACGGAAAGAATTTGCGTAAGTTAGGCAGCTTCATCCCTAGAAATAAGCGAATTATTGATTCACGCTTTGCCATTAATGACATTGCCATCCTTTCGGAAACTTCT
>CAWUTY010000141.1:0-6050 GCA_963925575.1 Candidatus Nanopelagicaceae bacterium | reverse complement strand
AGACTTCCTCTAGTAGATGCAACGCAAGATCAGATCGCGCAACTGCGCACCGATCTGATCGCCGGCGGCGTCTCGCTATAACAATTATTTTATGACCCATCCACATCCCGATCTCGGCACGCCCGATAAATTAGTAGCAGGTGGCTTGCGCATTGTTGCCCTCGGCGGCTTAGCTGAAATCGGTCGCAATATGACCGTCTTTGAAACTAATGGCAAGTTGTTGATCGTAGATTGCGGCGTGCTTTTCCCTGAAGAAAATCAGCCAGGTATCGATTTAATTTTGCCAGATTTTAGTTACATACGTGATCGCTTAGATGATGTTGTTGGACTTGTACTAACGCACGGACATGAGGACCATATCGGTGCCACTCCATATCTATTGCGCGAGCGTGGAGATATCGCCCTTTACGGATCTGCCTTAACGCTGGCGCTGGTAAGCGCAAAATTAAAAGAACATCGTATCTCCCCACTTACGCGTGAAGTTAAAGAAGGTATGCGCGAAGATATTGGACCATTTGAGGTCGAATTCATCGCCGTAAATCACTCGATCCCAGACGCGCTTGCGATTGCAATTCACACTAAAGCCGGAACTGTTTTACATACGGGAGACTTCAAGATGGATCAATTGCCGCTGGATGGGCGCATCACCGATCTGCGCACCTTTGCTCGCTTGGGTGATGAAGGTGTTGATTTATTCTTAGTTGATTCTACAAATGCTGACGTCCCAGGATTTACTCCAGCTGAGCGCGAAATCATGCCGGCACTCAATAGAGTTATTGCCGCGACCAAGCGCCGTGTGATCGTGGCGTCTTTCTCATCTCATGTGCATCGCGTGCAACAAGTTATTGATACTGCGGCCCTTCATGATCGCAAAGTTGTCTTCATTGGCAGATCAATGGTGCGCAATATGAAGATAGCTGAGGATATGGGCTATCTAAATATTCCTGCAGGGATAGTTATCGATGCTAAAGATCTCGATAACTATGACGATCGCGTTGTTTTAATTTGTACGGGATCGCAGGGCGAGCCAATGGCGGCGCTTTCGCGAATGGCTAACGGCGATCACCAAATCAGAGTCGGTGATGGTGACACGGTAATTCTGGCATCCTCACTTATTCCCGGAAATGAAAACTCAGTATTTCGCGTAATTAACGAGTTAACTCGTTTTGGTGCAAAAGTGGTACATAAAGCCAACGCGATGGTTCACGTATCTGGTCATGCTGCTGCGGGGGAGTTGTTGTATTGCTACAACATTGTTAAACCAAAATATGCGCTTCCGGTTCACGGAGAATGGCGTCATCTAAAAGCAAATGCCGAACTTGCTATCCAAGCAGGAGTGCCAAGAGCAAATACCTTCATTATCGAAAATGGAATAGTTATTGATTTAGTAGATCACGAAGCTAACGTCGCAGGTTCAGTGCCTTGCGGTTTTGTATATGTAGATGGACAGAGCATCGGCGATATAACAGAATCATCCCTAAAAGATCGCCGCATTCTTGGTGAAGAAGGATTTATTTCAGTGGTTGTAGTAATTGAATCGCAAAGCGGAAAAATCATCGCCGGGCCAGATATTCATGCTCGTGGGTTTAATGAAGATGAAGCGCTCTTTGACGAAGTTAAAGGCCAAATTGAAAAAGCCTTACAGCACGCAGTTTCAGAAGGCGTAAATGGAACTCATCAACTTTCTCAAGTAGTTCGCAGAACTATAGGTAGCTGGGTTGGTGGAAAACATCGCCGCCGCCCAATGATCGTTCCCGTAGTTATCGAGGTCTGACCGCTAAGATTAGAGGTGTGGCTAAGAAAAAACGCGCATCCTCGAGCAAGGCATCCAGCACGGCCTTCTCATTTCTCGGCCGCGCGCTAAGTGCCCTTTGGCGATCACTTGCTAAAGCACTCGGCTCAACCGTTCGCTTCCTTGGACGTGGAGCACGTGATCTAGATCCAGCTCATCACCGAGATGGCGCAGCTTTCTTACTTCTCTTATTAGCGCTAGCCGCTTTTGCTGGCACTTGGTTTGCCGCAGATAACTTTGTAGCCCGCAATGTATATGCAGTTATTTATGGGGCTTTTGGCCGAATCGGTTTCTTTGCGCCATTGGTGGCAATTTACTTTGCGATTCGATTATTTAGAACTCCCGATGATTACAAGGCAACCTCTCGAATCGCTGTTGGAATTGTGACAATGATTGTTAGCGCAACAGGTTTAGTGCATTTATTTAACGGCTCACTTGGTGCGCTAAACCCAACGGGTGCAACCGCCATGCGCCAAGGTGGTGGCTGGCTTGGTTACGCAGTTGCGATGCCACTTGAAGCTTTAATGACTTCGATGTTGGCCTACCCATTCTTATTTGTACTTTTCTTATTCGGATTGTTAGTAACGACTGCGACTCCACTTTCATCCGTTGCCATCCGTGCCAAAAATACTTCTATCTGGCTCTGGTCTAAACGGCCACAACGCGAAGAAGCAGATTTTGAAATTACTGATACTCCACCCTTTGAAACTCCCGTGGTTGCTTGGAATCATCATGCTGATGAAGTCGCAGAAGATGATGAGTTGGATGAAGAAGAATTCGATGAAGAGTTCACGGTGGAAGTTCCGCGACATGTACAAGCACCTGCCGCTTCCACCAGCACCCCAGTAACTGCCAAACGCCCTGAACAATTATTGCTGACTGCAGACTCACATTATTCGCTTCCTCCGCAAGATTTACTTCGCACGGGGCCTGCAGCGAAAGCTAAATCAAAGGCAAATGACACGGTAGTTGCCGCGCTAACTGAAGTTTTTGCGCAATTTGAAATTGATGCTCAAGTAACTGGTTTCATGCGTGGTCCAACGGTTACACGATATGAAGTTGAATTAGGAAATGCGGTAAAAGTTGAACGAATTACCGCACTTGCAAAGAATATTTCCTACGCAGTTGCCAGCGGTGATGTACGAATTCTTTCTCCGATTCCTGGCAAATCCGCCGTAGGAATTGAAATCCCTAACGCTGATCGAGAAATTGTCGCTCTAGGTGATGTTATGCGCTCAAGCGTTGCCGGCCAAGATCACCATCCCATGTTGGTTGCGCTGGGTAAAGATGTCGAAGGAAACTTTGTCTGCGCTAATCTTGCAAAGATGCCACATTTACTTGTAGCGGGTGCAACAGGTGCCGGTAAATCTTCAATGATTAACGCGATGATTACCTCGATTTTAATGCGCGCCACGCCTGATGATGTGCGTTTGGTTTTGATTGATCCAAAGCGCGTGGAACTAACTGCCTATGAAGGTATCCCGCATTTGATTACCCCAATTATTACCAACCCTAAGAAAGCCGCGGATGCCCTTACCTGGGTGGTTCGTGAAATGGATCTGCGATATGAAGATCTGTCTACCTTTGGCTTTAGACATATTGATGATTTCAATAAGGCAGTACGCGCTGGAAAAGTGATTGCCCCTCCCGGAAGCGATCGGGTGGTTGAGCCGTATCCGTACTTGCTAGTAATCATTGACGAACTTGCAGATTTGATGATCGTTGCAGCACGCGAGGTTGAAGAATCAGTTGTTCGTATCACGCAGTTAGCGCGTTCTGCCGGAATCCACTTGGTGCTTGCAACACAACGCCCATCAGTAGATGTCGTTACAGGGTTGATCAAAGCTAACGTTCCTTCCCGTCTTTCGTTTGCAACTAGTTCTCTAGCAGACAGTCGGGTTATATTAGATAGCCCAGGTGCTGAAAAATTGGTCGGACAAGGCGATGCTCTCTTTATCCCAATGGGATCATCTCGCGCTATTCGCATTCAAGGTGCCTATGTCTCTGAACGCGAAATTGAGGCGGTAACAAATCACGTCAAGAAGCAACTCTCTCCCCGTTATCGTGAGGATGTAACAGTTGCTCCTCGGACGAATAAGTTAGTCGATAAAGATATTGGTGATGATTTAGATTTATTGTTACAAGCAGTTGAATTAGTCGTAGGAACCCAATTTGGTTCCACATCAATGTTGCAACGAAAATTGCGCGTTGGATTTGCCAAAGCAGGTCGCTTGATGGATTTGATGGAGTCGCGCGGAATTGTCGGGCCTTCGGAAGGTTCCAAGGCGCGCGTGGTAATGGTGAAGCCAGATGAACTCGATTCTGTGCTAGCTACGCTTCGCGATTACTAAATTCACTTCCTGTTAACCCAATCCGAGGACTAAAACCTGGGGTGATATCTGGATTTCCTCTCTTTTTCGCTATTCATAGGGTGATTGCGGAACTACACTTTGTCATTAATCTGTCTTATTAATTTTTCAGTGAATTGCGAGTTGAGATGCCGCTAGGTGATTTCTTGAGAGCCGCGCGTGAGAGCGCTGGCCTGAGCATTGACGAACTCGCAGAGTCAACGAGTATCCGAGCTGGTCTGATTCGAGAGATTGAAAAGAATAATTTTGTTCATTGCGGGGGAGATACTTACGCCCGTGGACATTTGCGAAATATCGCACCAAAGATTTCAGTTGATGCGCAAACCTTGATCGATCTTTATATGAAAGAACATTCCACCGAGGCGCGAACCATTCATGACATGTTGGTGGAAAATAACGTCACCAAACTTCCTTCCGAACGCAAAACGCTCTCTTGGAAACCACTCGCTATCGCCTCGATCGTGATTCTGGCAGCCATCGCGGCTGGACAAATAATTATCTCTAACTCCAGCACTATGGTTACCCCTACGGTGACAGAGCCTCCAACACCGCCGGCAGAAATCCCTTCAGCCCAGCCGACTCCAACGGGCCAATCAACAGGCGCGCCCGCTGCAGATGGTCAAATGAATTTAACGATTGCCGCAACTCGTGGAAATTCAAATATAGATGTTGTTGTTGATGGCAAACATTTATTTAAAGGCCCCATCTTTAAAGGTGACTCAAAAAGTTTTAGCGCACCAACTTCAATCAGTATTTATCTCGGTAGCGCCGGAGATCTTGATTTAACACTCAACGGCACAGCACTTGCCCCGTTGGGGGAGCGTAATCAAGAGGTTCGCAAGACCTTCAGATCTAAGTAATCCACCTTGACCCTGTAAGATCTGCGCAATGAGCCGTACCGTTGCAATCGTCACTATGGGATGTGCCCGCAACGAAGTTGACTCCGAAGAACTTGCCGGCAGACTTGCCGCCGATGGCTGGACACTCGTATCCGATGTTGAAAGTGCTGAAGTAGCAGTTGTAAATACCTGCGGCTTTATTGAATCTGCTAAAAAAGATTCAATTGATGCTCTGCTAGAGGCAAATTCTCTCAAAGGTCACGGCAAAACACGCGCCGTTGTTGCCGTTGGTTGTATGGCAGAGCGTTATGGTCAAGAACTTGCCAAAGCTTTACCTGAAGCAGATGGAATTTTAGGTTTTGATGACTATCAAGATATTTCAGCACGTTTGCAATCAATTGTCTCTGGAAATGCGCACACGCCACATGTGCCGCGCGATCGCAGATCACTTTTGCCAATTGCCCCCGCTGATCGTCCCGCTGCGCGTGATGAGGCATATGCATCATCACTTGGCGCCGGCGGCTCACTCTTTCGCAAGCGCCTAGGTGATGCTCCTTGGGCACCGCTTAAGATCGCATCAGGTTGTGACCGCCGTTGTTCATTCTGCGCGATTCCATATTTCCGAGGCTCCTTTATTTCACGTAAGCCAACTGAAATAATTGAAGAAGGTCGCTGGCTTGCTCAAAATGGCGTGAGCGAACTCTTCTTAGTAAGTGAAAATACAACTTCTTATGGCAAGGACCTCGGCGATCTAAAGTTGATGGAGAAGATTCTTCCTGAGTTTGCAGCGATTGAGGGCATAGAGCGAGTCCGTCTCTCATATTTACAGCCTGCTGAAATGCGACCATCTTTATTGCAAGCGATGATCGAATCCGAGAAAGTGGCTCCGTACTTTGACTTATCTTTCCAGCACACCAGTCCGACGGTTCTGCGCCGGATGCGCCGCTTCGGAGATTCTGAAAAGTTCTTACATTTAATAAGTCAGATTCGCGCGTTATCTCCGGAGGCCGGAATTCGTTCTAACTTTATTGTCGGTTTTCCAGGTGAGAC
>CAWUTY010000140.1:0-9718 GCA_963925575.1 Candidatus Nanopelagicaceae bacterium | reverse complement strand
ATTACTGCTAACGCAAGCGTTAACACTTAAGGCTATCTCATACATTCGGTGATTGTAGAGGCAGATGAAGATTTATGGGAGTTGGGCTTCTTCCTTTGGTCCACTGTTGCGCGTTGCCAGAAGGCTTGTAATGGCGGTAATAACTAAGGTCGAAATAATCACTCCTAGGCTTAGTTCAAGAGAAATCTCTGGAACATGAACTCCAATTCCGTGCAGTGCTTCCAAAACCATCTTGACGCCAATGAACGCCAGAATGAATGCCAGCCCACGAGATAAGTGACTCAAGCGATCCATTAGGCCCTGCAGCAAGAAGTAGAGCTGTCGCAAGCCCATCAAAGCAAAGATATTCGCAGTAATAACAACGTAGGTACTTGTTGTTAGACCAAGGATTGCCGGAATTGAATCGAGTGCGAAGATCAGATCTGTAATGCCGAGTGCGATTAGCGCAATTCCAAAATTGCCTAGTCCTCGCTTACGTAAGAATGTAACCAGCTTGGCTTCATCATTTTCAACTTCGCTTTTTTCATTGATTAGTTTGTAAGCGGTGAAAATTAAGAATGCGCCGAAGAAGAAGAAAACCCAGGTAAATCGGGTTACCAGTGCTACTCCTGCAAATATGAGAATTATTCGCAGAACTATTGCGATAAGAATGCCCAGAAGAAGTACCAATTGCTGGGATTCTTTTTTAATTTTCAGGCTTGCCAATAAAATTATGAATACGAATAAGTTATCGACAGACAATGAATACTCTGTTAGCCATCCCGCTAAAAACTCTTTGCGATACTCCTCAGGTGCCCAGTTTGGAAGAAAGAACCCAAATATAAGAGCGGCAGTAACATAGAAAAGGGTCCAGCTAACCGCTTCGCGATGAGAAGTCTCTCTATTTCTATGGACTACAGCCAGTATCAAGTCGAAGATGATCACAGCACTCAGAACTGCGATTGTTATTAACCATGTTGTTGTCGAAATCACGCGCGAAAGTGTCCAGTCTCGTTAAGGCTGCGCAGTGCACGAAGTCCATCTGATGGCCAGATTGATATCGATGTTATTGAACACGGCGCTGCATCTATGTGGAAGACTGCCTCGGTTGGCGCTCCTGTAACTATTTGTGCCGCTAATTTAATTACCCCGTTGTGGGTTACAACAACTACTCGTTGCCCGGGATATTCGGCTGCAATTTTTTCTAACGCTTCTTCTACTCGATATCCGGCTTGATCATAGGATTCTCCCCCACCGGGTGCGTATGAAGAAGAATTTAGCCATGCTTGATATTCATTTGGAAAGTTCTCTTTCACTTCTTCGAATGAAAGTCCATCCCAATCACCGAATGAGAGTTCATACCAAATCTCGTCAAAAGTTATTTCGATTCCAGTTGCATCAGAAATCACTTGCGCAGTCTGGGCGGTGCGTGCAAGAGGCGATGCGATGATAACTTCTGGCTTTAGCTTGGCGATTTCTTTAGCAACAGCTGATGCTTGAGATAAACCTTTTTCAGTTAGCTCTGGATTTAGTGGGCCAGTGCCAGAAAACTTTCGCATCGGAGTCAGAACTGTTTCACCGTGGCGAACCAGGTAAATCATCGTTGGAACTTCATCACTGCGCAGGCGCTCAGATAAGTAATTCTGCTGAATCTGTGGTTCAGGCTTGTGCGCCGATTCACCATCGAGCGCTTTGTTGGCTAGACGATCGGCATGTGAATTCTCATCTCGTGGAATCCATGAGTATGTAATTAAAAGTGGATTATGTGCTGCGCGGCATTGCTTAGCAAGATCGCGCATATCAGCATGCTTAATCTGCCAACGTCCCGACATTTGCTCGACAACTAACTTTGAATCCATCGCTACTTCAATTGTTGCTTCAGGATCGAGTTTATTAATATGGCTTAGCCCAGCGAGTAATCCACTGTATTCGGCGACATTATTGGTCGCAATTCCAATTACATCAAATAGTTCTGCAACAATCTTGCCATTCTCGGTTACGACCGCTCCATAACCAGCTGGGCCAGGATTTCCGCGAGAACCACCATCGGCTGTTAATTTAAAATTACGCGCCATTTATGACCCACGCACCAGAATGCATCGGCATTCTTCACAACGCACTAATTCATCTTCGGACAAAGCAGCAATTCGTTTTAACTCAATTGTGTTGATCGTTAAGTGACAGCCTTTGCATTGATTTCCGACAAGAGCCGCCGCACCTGTTCCGTTGTTGCTGGCACGAATTTTCTCGTATAGGGCAATAACTTCGTCGTTAACACTTGCCGCCGTCTTGGCACGTTCTTGGGTGACTTTGGTTAAATCCGCACTGATTACGGTCAGCGCGTTTTCCTTAGAGATTTCTAGATTAGCAATTTCAAGGGCGAGCGCGGATTCCTCACTCTGCAGCGCTGTGATGCGCTCTTTGATGCCATCAACGCGCATCATGATTTCAAGTTCCACTTCTTCGAGTTCGCTACGTCTCGCCGCTAGCGAAACGAGTTCATGCTGCAATTGTTCTAGCTCCTTGGCAGCGCCCGTTCCTGATCCCAAACGAGTTTCATCTCTAGTAATGCGAGAAACCACTTGTTCAACATCTGTTTCGGCACGATTTAGCTCGCGCTTTACATCACTTAGTTCGGTCTCGGCAGCAATACGCAGGTCGCGTGCATTATTTGATTTAATAGTTAGTGAGGCAATTGTTGCTATTTCTGGAAGCGCTGCGGCCTTGGCGCTTAACGAGGTGGTTGTGAAATCAAAGCCTTGAATATCTAAAATGGAGCGTTGGTCACTCGGGGTGGCTTTCATAAGTGCCTCCAAAGAGTGGGTAAAACGTATGGAATTTTCTGGTGGGCGCTGAGGGTTTCGAACCCCCGACATTCTCGGTGTAAACGAGACGCTCTACCACTGAGCTAAGCACCCGATTGCTGCTTGGGAAATACTACCTTAACTAAAGCGCGGCGATCGCAGCCTTGTAATCCCCTTGATTACGCGCATCGCCGAGCCCCTGTACTACAGCCCAGCGAATTACCCCTGATTTATCGATGATGAAGGTTCCGCGCATCGCGCAACCAATATCCTCGTTGAAAATTTGATAAGCCTTTGCAGCGGCTCCATGTGGCCAGAAATCTGCAAGCATTGGGAATTTGTAGCCTTCTTGCTCAGCAAATACTTTTTGTGTGTTCTTTGAATCGCACGAAATGGCTAACACTTGCACATCATCATTTTGAAATGAGGCTAAGTCATCGCGAATGGCACAAAGTTCGCCAGTACATGTTCCAGTGAAGGCAAAAGGTATGAATAGAACTACAACGTTCTTTGCTCCCTTGAATGAAGAGAGTGAAATCTTTGCGCCATGTTGATCTTTTAATTCAAAATCTGGGGCAATTGTTCCGACTGATAGACCTGTAATTGTTTGCCTCATGCGTCGAATCTATCGCTTGCCGGCCTTTCTTGCGACTAGACGAGTTGCCGTCCAATCAATTGCAACAGCTAAAGTTGAAGTTTGGCTAAGTCCGGCAATTGGAGCAGCATCTTGAATATCACTTGGCTCAACATGGCCGGCGCGACCCATCTTTGGAGTTAGTACCCAAATCGACCCGGTTTCACTTAAGTAGGTGAGTCCATCCATTAATTCATCAACGAGGTCTCCATCACCATCGCGCCACCAAAGCAAAACTGCATCAACAACTTCTGTTGCGCTACCTTCTAGAAAATCTGTATCGATGGTTGTAGATATCTCATTGCGCAATGTGTCATCGCAATCTGTGTCGTATCCCACCTCAAGGACAAGATCCCCTTGTGCAAATCCCATGCCCTTTCCCACGGGATAAGTCCACCGAATCGATGGCACTTTGACAAGAGCATTTTCGATCTATTTCTAGCGGCTTTTGTGAGATGAAATCTCGCCAGATTTTGCTCTACTAAGGCTTAGGCGGGAGAATAGTGCCATGAGCGAGAACTTCGGCGTCCCAGATCAGATCATCGACCAACTTGTAGATATCGACCCAACCGAGACCGCCGAATGGCAGGCATCCTTTGATGCAGCCCTAAATAGCGCAGGACCAGTTCGTGCTCGTTTCTTAATTTTGAAGTTGCTACAGCGTGCACACGAAAAAAATATTGGCGTTGCTGCACTTCGTAATACCGATTACATCAACACAATTACTCCAGAAAATGAACCTGCTTTCCCGGGCGATGAAGCAGTTGAGCGCCGCATCCGTGCATATATTCGTTGGAACGCTGCAATGTTGGTGCACCGAGCACAGCGACCAGGCGTTGGCGTTGGCGGACATATTTCTACCTACGCATCATCTGCGGCTTTGTATGAAGTTGGTTTTAATCACTTCTTCCGCGGCCAAGATCACCCAGGCGGTGGAGATCAAATTTTCTTCCAAGGTCACGCATCTCCCGGAATGTATGCACGTGCATTTATGGAAGGCCGTCTCAGCGAAAATCAACTAGATGGTTTCCGCCAAGAACTTTCCCATCAAGGTGGTGGACTTTCTTCTTATCCGCACCCACGATTGATGCCAGAGTTTTGGCAGTTCCCGACAGTTTCAATGGGTATTGGTCCGATCAACGCAATTTACCAAGCGCGCTTTAACCGTTACTTACATAACCGTGGAATTAAAGACACCAGCCAACAAAATGTTTGGGCATTTCTTGGCGATGGTGAGGTTGATGAAGTTGATACCTTGGGAGCAATCGGTATAGCTGCACGCGAGAATTTAGATAATTTAACTTTTGTCGTCAACTGTAACTTGCAACGCCTGGATGGTCCGGTACGGGGTAACGGAAAAATTATTCAAGAACTTGAATCAATCTTTGGTGGCGCTGGCTGGAATGTAATCAAAGTAGTCTGGGGCCGCGATTGGGATCCATTGTTAGCGGCAGATCGCGAAGGTGCACTAGTTAATTTGATGAACACCACTCTTGATGGTGATTACCAAACCTTTAAAGGTGAAAGTGGTGCATACGTTCGCGACAACTTCTTTGGACGAGATCCACGCACCGCGGCCATGGTTTCAAGTTGGTCAGATGAGAAGATTTGGAGCTTAAAGCGCGGCGGACATGATTACCACAAGTTATATGCCGCTTATTCTGCGGCAACTCAAGGAAATGGTCGCCCAACTGTAATTTTGGCTAAGACCGTTAAGGGTTGGACACTTGGCTCACACTTCGAAGCGCGCAACTCAACCCACCAAATGAAGAAAATGACACTTGAAGACATTGTCGAATTCCGTGATCGTTTAGGAATTCCAATTGCAGATGACAAATTAGATAAGTATGCACCTCCCTATTACAAGCCAGCTGAAGATTCGGCTGAAGCAAAGTACCTACAAGAGCGCCGCGCCGCACTTGGTGGCTCAATTCCTCGTCGTCGCAGCGTTTCTCGTCCATTGGCACAACCAGCAGATGATGCCTACGAATCAGTTCGTCGCGGATCTGGACAACAAGAAGTTGCCACAACAATGGCATTCGTTCGCATGCTTAAGGATCTAATTAAAGATCCAGGGTTAGGCGCACGACTTGTGCCGATCATTCCTGATGAAGCTCGCACATTCGGTATGGATTCACTCTTCCCAACTTTGAAGATTTATTCACCGCATGGCCAACAGTACAAATCGGTGGACCGTGAACTAATGCTTTCCTATAAAGAATCAACTTCTGGTGTGATCTTGCATGAAGGAATTAACGAAGCAGGATCAGTTGCCTCATTTACTGCAGTTGGGTCTTCTTATTCAACGCATGATGAACCAATGATTCCGATTTACATCTTCTATTCAATGTTCGGTTTCCAGCGCACAGGTGATGCTTTCTGGGCTGCGGCCGATCAATTGGTTCGCGGCTTCGTAGTGGGCGCAACAGCCGGGCGCACAACGCTAAATGGTGAAGGTCTGCAACATGAAGATGGCCATTCGCCGCTGCTAGTTTCTACAAACCCTGCAGTCGTTGCATACGATCCAGCATTTGCATACGAACTTGGACACATTGTTAAAGATGGTCTGCGTCGTATGTACGGAGAAAACAGCGAAAATATTTACTACTACATCACTGTTTATAACGAGCCATATATGCAACCTGCTGAACCAGATAGCCTTGATGTCGAAGGGCTACTAAAGGGAATTTATCTCTACCAAGGTGCCGGCAATCAGCGTAAGAAGAATGCACAGATCTTGGCATCTGGTGTTGGAATGAACTGGGCGCTTAAGGCAGCAAAGCTACTTGAATCCGATTGGAGCGTTAACGCATCAGTCTGGTCGGTTACATCGTGGAATGAACTTCGTCGTGATGGCCTATCTGTTGATCGCCACAACTTGCTCAATCCCGCAGACCAACGCACCGCATATATCACCAGCAAATTACGTGGCGCCGAAGGTCCGGTCATCGCAGTCAGTGATTACATGCGCGCAGTACAAGATCAAATTGCTCCATGGGTGGAACAAGAATTTGTATCACTGGGAACAGATGGATTTGGTCTTTCAGATACTCGCGGTGCGCTACGTCGTCACTTCAAAGTTGATGCTGAATCAATCGTAATTGCAACGTTGGCGTCCCTTGCCAAAGCTGGCGAAGTTAAGCAAAGCGTTGTTCAGGATGCTATTGATAAGTATCAGATCAATGACATCAATGCCGCAGATCCAGGTAATACTGAAGGCTCTGGCTAAAACTTAGTTAATCTGCCTTTAGTACCCGAGCAAAAAAAGCGGCAAATAAAAGCATGATGGCTGGAATAGTTAAAGCAATCGCTAAAGAACCGCTGAATTGAGCGGTCCAGGCAACGCAAGCTTTGAGAATAAAAATCGCTAAGTTATTTACAACTCCCATTTGACCAACAATAACTGCGCTCGGCAAATTTGAACGTCTATTTCCAGCGGTATAAAAAGTTGGTGCCATCAGAGATGATCCGGCTCCTGCAAAAGCAAATGCAATACAAGTGGAGGCAAGCGCCCAATATTGATTCTCGACAGGGATATTTACGGCCAGCGCAATGAATCCAATGAATCCAAATCCACCTACTAAGGCTAGAAATCTAACGGTGTGATGGAGCTGAAAGCGCTTAGTAATTCGGTTTGCGCCAAGTCTGCCGGTGATCATCGCAACCATAAAGCAGATGTAAGGAAGGGCTGCCAGACTTGCGCTTACGCCAATTCGCTCTTTTGCAAATATGGCAGACCAATCACCTGTTGAGAACTCTAGGAACACCGCACAGACCAACCCACCGCTAACTAACCAATCAACTCTGAACGAAGTGATTAAGGTGCGAAGTGGCAGATGCTCTTCTTTCTCTTGATTTGCCTTAACTAAAACAGGAGATAATTTATAGACGGAAGCAAAAACAACTAACGCCATGGCAACCGTTATTCCGCCAATGTGCAGTGCTAAACCAATATGATCAACAACTAGACCGGAAATAATCGCTGTACAAAGCGCACCGAGAGCCCAGATGCCATGCAGGCGTGAAATTGTTAGATCTTTAACTCGTTCCATTGAGTTAAATGCTTGAGCATTTACTGCGATGTGATAACCCGAAATACCCCAACCCAGCGCAATGTTAAATAATAGGAATAAAGATGAGGATTTAGTTTGCGTGATTGCAATAAATGAAAGAGTGAGGAGCATTGTGTTAGAGAGAATCACAACTTTGGCACCAAATTTATGAACAATATGTCCAGTAAAGAAAAGGCTTGCCAGCGCGCCCAAAGTTCCTGTGCTAATCAAAGTTCCGAATTGACCGTTACTGAGCCCAAGGTTGGCTTTAACTTCTGGAAATCTGGGAACCCAAGCCATAATAAATATAGCAAAGACAAAGAAAAGTATCTGCAGTTGTCTAGATTCTGACTTAGGAGAAATAGTGCGCATTAAAAGAGCGCATTAGCCAGCGCTGCTCGCGCTTTAATGACTCGTGGATCTGCTGGATCAACCAGTGCAAATAATTCAAGCAAACGATCTTTTGCCGTCTTTTGATCAGCGCCATCTAGGAGTTGAATCATGCGTAACAAGCGAGCGAATGCTGGTTCCAGATAGCCACTGACAACTTCGATGTCTGCACATTGCATCTGGATCTGCAGATCATCTGGAGCAGAAACTGCATCTTGCATAATCTTTGCGCCATCCAAGGATTCAGTGCGAGCTAAAAGTTGTGTCTGGGCAAGTCCCAAGGTTGCAAAGGAATCACCTGGCTTGCGCGCTAATAATTTTTTATATGCAGCCTCTGCTGTTGCAAAGTCACCTGCATCAAGTGCGGTGAGAGCTTCTTCTTCCTCAGGCTCTATCTTTTCAACTGGAGCATCTCCGACTCCTTGTTCTGCGGCGAGTGATAAGACTTTATCTATCACCATTCTGATCTGTCCTTCAGGGTATGCCTGCTCAAAGAGCGGAACCATCTGCTCATTAATAATTGCCACCGCAAATGGCACGGCGCTTACTTGCAACGCTTGCGCAACCCGAGGCTGTGCGTCAACATCTACGCGACCGAGCGTCCAAGTGTCTTGATCGGCCAGCGCTAACTTTCCAAGAGTTGCCACTACTTCTTGAGATTCAACCGAACGAGGCGACCAGCAAATTAGAACTACTGGCTTAGCTTTTGAAAGCGCTAAGAAATGGTTAGTTAGATTTTCTGGAGTGATTTCAATACCGGGCATTGGTCCGGCTGCCTCAGGCTTTGGTTTTCCGAGAGAACTTAAATCAACTGCGCGTCCAAAGTTAGGAGGCAAGGTCATTTTCTGGCTCCCATATCTGATCCGGAATCGCTTCTAAATGGCATCACATCAGCTACATATGACTGCGCTGCAAATGTTAGTCCAACATCGTGGCCTTCGCGCTCACTTAAATACCAACGATGTTCGAGAACTTCATGGAAGAACTGTGCTTCTTCAATTCTTCCTGTTAAATTCTGCGGAATCATCTCAACAATTGGACGATAAGTTTCATTAAGCCAACGTCGCGCAGAATCGCCCATTGGAGGCTTTGGATTCTCTTCACGACCACGGAAGCGATCAAGGGATGCCAGCAATCGTTTTGCCTGCAGTGCTTCAGTTTCTAACCCGGTTAATTCGCGTAAGCGATTGCGGTGATAGCCAGGTGCCACAAGTTTTGGCTGGAAGAAAAGCTTTTCAGATTCACCGTCCAGAGATACTGAAACTTCATCAACAGCAAAACCTAAATCATGTAATTGACGCATCGCACGTTCGACTGCATGGCGATCTTTTGGATCAAGTACTTGTCGCCCCTTAAGCGCTTTCCAAATTCGGTGGTAGCGCTTTATAACTGCTTCGCTGGCGCGTATCGGATCCATACCTGGATAGAGAACTCCAGACAGTGCTAAATCCTCTAGTTCAGCCGCCACGTTAAAATGGGCAATCTCTAAATCATGTTCGCGCTGTCCATCGCTGAGAGACTTTTGAAACTCTCCTGTTTCAGCATCTACTAGATATGCGGCAAAGGCTTCGGCATCACGGCGAAATAAAGTATTGGAAAGCGAGCAGTCGCCCCACCAAAAACCCAACAGGTGTAACTGCACCAATAAAAGCGCGAGGGCGTTTGCCATCATGGTTATGTCATTTGCTGTTACCTCTTTGCCGCTGAGCAGAACGCGATATGGCAATGAGTACGGTAGAAAACGAGTCACCAGCGCGCATGGTAATTCTTCATTTCTTTTATCTGTTCGCCCCTCGATTACAGCAATCGCCTGAACACTCGGCGCACCTAACTGTGCAAGCTCGCGCAACGCCTTGTAT
>CAWUTY010000139.1:0-9627 GCA_963925575.1 Candidatus Nanopelagicaceae bacterium | reverse complement strand
TTTGGTGAGCAAGATTTAGACATTGATGCCGTACGCGCAGGCTTTGCCAATGTAACTTCGCCAGGGCGTTGTGAAATCATCCATCGCGATCCCACCATCATTTTGGATGCGGCCCATAATCCGCATGGTGCAAAGGCCATTGCCGAGACCCTGCAGGCTGAATTTACCTTTGATGATGTCACCGGCATCGTGGCGCTGATGGCAGATAAGGATGCTTTAGGTATTTTGCAAGAACTTGAGCCAGTGATGAACCAAATTATCGTTACTACTAATTCATCAGAACGAAGCATGAGCGTTGCTGACTTAACTAAGTTAGCAAATCAAGTGTTTGGTGCTGATCGCGTCTTCGCGGCTGATAATTTGACAGCGGCAATCGCTAAGGCAATTCAGGACTCGGTGCGCCCACTAAGTGAGGAATCCCTTGCAATTGTAATTACTGGTTCAGTTGTGACTGTTGGAGAAGCACGCACTGATGTTCGCAAAAAATATGCCAAGGCAACGCTAGGCAGGGAGAACTAATGCGCGTTTTAGGATCCGCAGTTTTAGCAATGGAATTCTTAATCATGGGATTTGCAATGTTGTTGGCAAAAGATACCCACGAGATGGCGACAATTATTTACGGATTTACCGTCATGTTTCTTTTGATTTATTCCATTCGACTTCTCAAAAAACGTTCTGGTTGGATTCTTGGTTCAATTCTGCAATTTGCGATGATGGCCTATAGCGTTGTCGTACCGTCAATGGCGATAGTTAACCTACTTTTTATGGGGTTATGGGTTGCGGCGATAATTGTGGGTCGCAAAGGTGAGGCAGCGCGGGCAGCCCTATTGGCACAAGGAAAACCAGAACCTGGCAAAGCGGGGCAAAATCCCGTGGCACCGCAAACCCCAGATGCCTAATAGACTGGGCAAGTGAGCACCGAAAAGACCCTGATCCTCGTTAAGCCAGATGGCGTGCGCCGTCAATTGGTAGGCGAAGTAATTTCTCGCATAGAGAAAAAAGGTTATGTCATAACTGCGATGCGAATGATGCAAGCAGATCGTGCATTGCTCGAACGCCATTACGCCGAACATCAAGGCAAGCCATTTTTTGAACCACTAGTTGAGTTCATGATGTCAGGTCCTATTGTTGCAATGGTTGCCGAAGGAAATCGCGTTATCGAAGGATTTCGCTCACTTGCTGGCGTTACTGATCCAACGGTCGCCGCTCCCGGAACAATTCGAGGAGATCTAGCTCGCGATCAAGGTACAAAAGTTGTTCAAAATATTGTGCATGGCTCCGATTCTTCCGAATCTGCCGCACGTGAGATTGAAATTTTTTTCGGTAAGTAAGTCCAAGAAAACAAATCGAGGGGTATTACATGAGCAACAGAATGTCATTCATTGGCCGAGATATGGCTGTCGATTTGGGTACCGCAAACACACTGGTCTATGTCCGCGGTCGTGGCATTGTTCTTAACGAGCCTTCAGTTGTTGCAGTCAATCAAGACACTGGTGGAATTCTTGCGGTTGGTCTAGAAGCGAAGAAGATGATTGGTCGCACACCAAGTAACATCGTTGCGATCCGTCCACTTAAAGATGGAGTCATCGCAGACTTTGATACAACCGAGCGCATGCTCCGTTACTTTATTCAAAAAGTTCACCGCCGCCGCTATCTAGCAAAGCCACGCATCGTCGTTTGCGTTCCTTCAGGAATCACCGGCGTAGAACAGCGTGCTGTTAAAGATGCTGGATACGCAGCAGGTGCGCGCAAGGTTTACATTATTGAAGAACCAATGGCGGCAGCAATTGGTGCTGGTCTACCAATTCATGAGCCAACTGGAAATATGGTTGTGGATATTGGCGGCGGAACAACTGAAGTTGCCGTTATTTCACTCGGTGGAATTGTTACTTCACTCTCAATTCGCGTTGGTGGAGACGAGCTAGATCAAGCGATTATTAACTGGGTAAAGCGCGAATTCTCATTACTTCTCGGAGAACGCACAGCCGAAGAAATTAAAATGGCAATTGGTTCTGCTTATCCACTTCAGGGTGAAAATGATGCTGAAATTCGCGGTCGCGACCTAGCAACAGGTCTTCCAAAGACAATCGTTGTATCGGCTGCAGAAATTCGCAAAGCGCTCGAAGAGCCAGTAAATGCAATCATCAACGCGGTAAAGAGCACGCTTGATAAATGTCCACCAGAACTTTCATCAGATTTAATGGATCGTGGAATCGTCCTTACTGGAGGCGGCGCGCTTCTTAAGGGAATCGATGAGCGCCTTCGTAAAGAGACTGGCATGCCAATTCATATTGCCGATCGCCCACTCGATGCAGTAGTTGAAGGATCAGGTAAGTGCATTGAAGAGTTCGAAGCCCTTGAAAAGGTTTTGATCTCCGAGCCACGTCGATAGGTTTTAAAGATGCGAAACGGCGGCGATAACCGCGGTCGCCTGCTGCTTATATCTCTAATTGTCACTTCGCTTTTTCTGATCACATTAGATCTGCGTGGTGTTTCACTAATCAGTGGCTTGCGAAGTACTTCGCAAAGTGTCATCTCGCCTCTTCAATCAGTAGCTGCAACAATTTTTCGTCCAGTTGGAAACTTCTTTGCAGATGTCACACATTTAGGCAGAACTCGCAGTGAAATTGAAAGTCTAAAGGAAGCCAACGAAAAGCTACGCAATTCTCTAATCATTCGCAAAAATGCCGATGCTGAGTTAGAGCAACTGAAATCAATTTTAGATTTAGCTGGAACCGCGCAATATAAAGTTGTCAGCGCCAAAGTAATTTCATTGGGATCAACATCTTCATTTACGCAAACTATCTCAATCGATGTGGGCTTAAACATGGGTGTACGGCAGAACATGACTGTGATATCAGGGCTGGGGCTCGTCGGTGTTGTAAAGATTTCCTATCCAAATCATTCCCTTGTCCAGCTAACAACTGACCCAGCTTTTCGTGTCGGAGCCCGAGTCGCTGGCAGCCAACAAATTGGGATATTAAGTGGTCAAGGCACCAACAAAGCGGTACTGCAACTTCTCGACAATCAAACCACTTTAAAGGTCGGGGATGTCATTTTGGCGCGCGGTAGTAAAAATAACCGTCCGTTTGTGCCGGGTGTTCCTATCGGAGCAGTTACATCGGTTGATAACGCGGCAGGTGCCATAACTCAAACGGCAGATGTGAAGTTGTACCCCAACTTTTCAACACTTAGCGTGGTTGCAGTCGTAGTTGGTGCACCCAAAACGGACCCGCGTGATGCGCTAGTGCCTAAAGCCCCGGCTCCAACTCCGGTGCCAACGGTAACGATTTACGCCACACCATCAGAATCGTCAACTCCATAAATGTTCGACCGTAAATTATTAGCCACATTTCCCATCTTTTTATTTATGTTTGTGTTGCAAGAAACGGTTATCAGCCAATTTAAAATCTTTGGTGGAGGAATTTCATTATTTTTAATTTTTACACTTCTCTGGGCTGCTCTAGGTTCGCCTGAACTTGGCGCAATTACTGGCTTTGGCGCAGGCTTGCTGATGGATTTATCGCAGACAACTTCAAGTCCTATGGGCCAATGGACTTTAATCATGATTTTGGCGGGATTTGCGATCTCGTACTTAGGTTATGGCGATGATAATTTTCGTGGTAACCCAATTTCACTTGTAATAATTGTGGCAGTCGCTGTTCCCCTAACCAGATTGGTGTATTTAGTTATTGGGCTCATGTTGGGCGGTGACATGGGGAGTGTGCTGCAGGTATTTTTGTCGCTGCTTTCATCAGCACTTTGGTCAGTTGCAATAGTGCCGCTGCTGATGCCAGTCGTGACTCGCGTGCATGGGGCTCTCTTTAAAGAGCAGGGCCACGGATGAACCAACGCGCACGGTTAAGTCTCTTAGTTGTTCAAATATTTATATTCTCACTTTTGGTCGGTCTGCTCGGACGCCTCTTCTATCTGCAAGTCGCGGCTGGCCCAAAATATCGTGATGCAGCACTTTCCATCCAAAGTCGTGATGTGGTAACACCTGCAACACGTGGGCTAATCGTTGATTCATCAGGTGTTCCACTTGCGCTAAATCGAGTTGGTATTGCCGTAACAGTTAATCGCACCAAGATTGATCGCCAGCCAGATAAAGGAGTTGCTGTTTTGCGCAGCCTGGCCACCTTATTGAATTTGCAATACGCAGACATTTATCAACGCACTCGTCTTTGTGGAGAACTTGCGAAAGGTTCACGTGCTGGATGCTGGACAGGTTCACGCTTTCAGCCAATTCCGATTACAAAGGAAGCAGATCCAGAGATTGCACTGCGTATCGTTGAGCGGTCTGATCAATACCCAGGAGTCTCTGCAACACCAGTTTCAATTCGTAACTATCCGACAAGCGCCGGCGTAAATGGTGCGCATTTACTTGGCTATGTAGGCCCGCTGACTGACGCGGATTTATCTGGAGCTAATGGGCGAAGTTATTTCCGATCTGAATCAATTGGTAAAGCAGGTTTGGAGATTCAGTACGACGAATATTTACGTGGGACTCCGGGAATCAAGACGGTAATTGTTGATCGTAAAGAGGCGGTAACCAGTACAAGTCAAAACTCGAAACCAATTGGCGGAAACCATTTAGTAACGAGTATTGATGCGCGCGTGCAAGCCTCTGCCGAAAGTGCACTCGCAGATGCGGTTCGACGAGCGCGCGCATCAGGTTATCCATCCGATGGTGGAGCTGCAGTCGTAATGGATATTAAGAATGGTCAGATTTTGGCTTTAGCCTCTTATCCAACTTATGATCCAAATGCTTTCGAACGCGGCTTAACTGTGGCAGAGGCAGAAAATCTTTATAGCGAAGATGCGGGAGTGCCGGCGTTGTCGCGCGCCTTGCAAGGGCTCTTCGCACCTGCTTCTACTTTTAAATCTGTCTCAGTAGTAGCTGCGGCAAATGCGGGCTATGACCTAAATGCAACTTATGACTGCCCATCTCAGGTCGAAGTTGGAACTCGCGCATTTCAAAACTTTGAAAGCAAGGCGCAAGGTCGTATATCTTTGAAAAAGGGTCTTGCTATTTCTTGTGACACAATTTGGTATCGCATCGCCTTCGATGAATGGTTGCGCGATGGCGGGCTAAAACCAAAATCGAGTGCCAATGACTATTTCTATACGGCCGCTAAAGGTTTTCAAGTTGGTAAGAAAACTGGGATAGATCTACCATCAGAATCATCTGGTCGATTAGCCGACCGTGAGTGGCGCAAATCTTGGTATGAGCAAAATAAAAATTTCTATTGTAACTATAAGGAACGTGCACCAAAGAGTCAGCAGACCACTTTTTTGATTCAGTTAGCATATGAAAACTGTCTAGATGGGGACAAGATTCGTGCTGGAGATGCGGTCAACTTTTCAATTGGTCAAGGTGACACAGTAATAACCCCACTTAAGTTGGCTCAAATGTATGCCGCTATTGGAAATGGCGGAACTATTTGGAAGCCAACGGTGGCCAAGGCGATCGTTAAGACAGATGGAACAGTTCTTAAAACTTTCTCACCACAAAAGTTGGGCGCAATCCCTGCAAATAAAGAGACGATGAAATTCTTGAACAGCGCTTTAAGAGAAGTTGTTGTTAGTGGAACCGGCGCTGGCGTTTTTAGTGGATTCCCGCTTGCGATCAGTGGAAAGACTGGAACTGCCCAGGTTTTTGGTAAAAATCCTAACGGCAGCCAAAAGTCCGACACTTCTTGGTTTGCTTCCTACGGCCCCACTGAAAAACCACGTTTTGCAGTCGTCATGATGGTTAGTCAAGGTGGATTCGGTGCATCTACTTCTGGTATCGGAGTACGAAAAATTTACGAAACTCTATTGGGTGTGCAAGGTTCTAAAGTTGAATCTGCCAAGATCATCTTCCCAAGTGGCATTCCACCAGTTGGGTTACCAAAGATTTCACCTACTACCAAGGTAAAGGAAGCAAAATGAGCCTAGCTTCCCAGCGCATTAATTACGGCAGAAGTTCTCGGCGATCTATCTTCGCTGGTTTTGATCCAATTCTTACCATCGCCGTTGCGTTATTGCTAATAATTGGAACCCTCTTGGTCTATGCCGCAACGCGCAATTGGTATGCCGCTAATGGGCTAGATCCCGAGTATTACCTGAAGCGACATGTCATCAACATTGCAATCGGTTCATTGCTTGCATGGGGGACAACAGTCGTTGATTACAGACTTCTGCGTGCCTATACGCCAATCCTTTGGGCCATCGGAGTCCTTGGCTTAACTGCAGTCTTGATTCCGGGAATCGGCGATGAAGTTAATGGTTCCAAAGCTTGGATCGGACTTCCTGGTGGATTTCAGGTTCAACCTGCTGAGTTAGCAAAAATCTCAATCATCGTAGGTATGTCGATGATTTTATCTGAACGCACACACGATACTGATTCACCGCAACACGCTGATGTATTGCAAGCACTTGTTGTCGCTGCTATTCCAGTTCTTCTAATTCTGGTGCAACCAGATATGGGAACAGTTTTTATAATCGGCATCGCCGTAGTCACGATCATCGCAGTCTCTGGTGCACCGATGCGATGGGTTGTTGGATTAATTCTGGTTGCAGTGATTGGCAGTTTTGCTGCCGTAAAAGTTGGAGTTATAAATGATTACCAAGTCAAACGTCTGCAAGCATTTGTTGATCCAAGCGCTGATTCGCAGGGCAGTGGTTATCAACTGCGCCAAGCGCGCATCACCGTTGGATCTGGTGGGCTAATCGGAACCGGGCTATTTAATGGTCCACAAACAAATGGTCGCTTTGTCCCAGAACAACAGACCGATTTTATTTTTACAGTCGCCGGCGAACAACTGGGTTTTCTGGGATGCGGATTCATTCTTATTCTTTACCTCACGGTTTTAATGCGAGCCTTTGGTATCGCACGTAAATCAAATGACCCTTACGGGAAACTCGTTTGCACAGGTGTCATCGCTTGGTTTGCATTCCAAACTTTTGAAAATATTGGAATGACTTTGGGAATGATGCCGATGACTGGTGTTCCACTGCCATTTGTCTCTTACGGCGGATCGAGCATGTTTGCGACGATGATCGGATTCGGGTTGCTGCAGAACGTAAATGCCCGCAATCGCGGCTAAATCACCCTGGATTAACGCTCGTTTCGCGCTTTGGTGCATTCATCTGCCATACTTATGCCAACAGTTCAGCGCGGCTCGCGATCTAAATCGCGAAGGAAGCCAGCGGCGGACTCAAAGAGAAGTCAAAAGATTTGCTTGAAGGATTTTCCAGGGGCAGCCCAAAGGTTGTTTGCCAGTTAAGTGACTACAAGCCAGAGCGCGTTAATTAACGCATAGAGGATTTGGTGCCATGGCTATTGAGCCAAAGTCACCGCGCAAGCGTGCGGTGAAAAAAGTAGGTAAGAAGAAATCTGTTCCAGGTGAAAATTCGCCGGATGTCATTGCTGCCCCCGTTGTTGAAGTAACTGAGGCAAAATCAAAGAAGAAGGCGCCGACAATTCCGGTCCCAATTTTTCAAGCAGCTCCAGAGGAGAAGGCGCCCAAGAGCGCGCCCAAGAACGTTAAGAAGAGCCTCCCGAAAGTGGAAACAACTGATTCAGTGGCGGAAAGTAAATCCGGGGATACTGAAGGCAGTGATTCATCTGATGGCTCAGATTCACGCGCGGGTCGCAATCGTCGCCGTCGACGCGGTGGTCGCGGTCGCCGCAAACCACAAGCAGAAGGTGCTGAAGATTTTGAAGGCTCTGATGGTGAAGATGATGACAGCGAAAGTTCTGAAACCGATAGCGAAGGCACAGAAGGCGGGACTCATCGTCGCCGACGTCGTCGTCGCGCAACTGGTGAAGGCGTTACCCCTGGGGAAATCGTTGACGAAGATGGCGTTATAACAGTTGTTAAGGTCCGTGAGGTTCGTGAAAAAACTGAACGTCCAGCGCGCGCAGAGCGCAACGAACGCGGAACACGCAATCGTCGCGAAAGAAGCGCCAGATCCGATCGTTCCGATAACCGCACAGATTATCGCGAGCCATATCGTCGTCGCGGAACCATCATTACAGATGGTGAATTCTTAGCCCGCCGTGAAAATGTTGATCGCGAGATGTTGGTACGCCAGATCGCTGATCGTATTCAGATTGCAGTAATCGAAGACAAGGTAATGGTTGAGCACTATGTAAACCGCAATGCCAACGTTTCATACGTAGGTAACGTTTACTTAGGTCGCGTTCAGAACGTACTTCCTTCAATGGAAGCGGCCTTCGTTGATATTGGCAAGGGCCGTAACGCAGTTCTTTATGCCGGTGAAGTTAACTGGGATGCCGCAGGTATTTCAGAATCACAACCACGTAAGATCGAAATGGTTTTAAAGACCGGTCAACCAGTTCTTGTGCAAGTTACCAAAGATCCAATCGGTCAAAAAGGTGCACGCTTGACTAGCCAGATTTCTCTACCGGGTCGGTATGTTGTCTATGTTCCTGGTGGCGGAATGAGCGGTATCTCTAAGCGCCTTCCTGAATCAGAGCGCACTCGCTTAAAGGCAATTCTTAAGAACTTAATCCCTGAAGAAGCTGGCGTGATTGTGCGCACCGCTGCTGAAGGCGTTAGTGAAGAAGAGTTAACCAATGATGTCGCACGCCTTAAAGCGCAATGGGAAGATATTTATCAGAAGTCTGAGAATCCAAACTTCCATGCCCCAACACTTTTACTTTCAGAGCCAGATCTTGCAGTTCGCGTTATCCGCGATATCTTCAATGAAGATTTCCGTAAGTTAACTATTCAGGGAAGCGATGCTTGGGAGGAGATCAGCACATACCTTGGCGGTATTGCACCGGAACTAGTTAGTAAGTTAGAGAAATATTCTGGCAAGGGTGATCTCTTCGCCGAATTCCGCGTCGAAGAACAACTTGCTAAGGCCTTTGATCGCAAGGTTTATCTGCCATCAGGTGGATCACTTGTTATCGATCGCACTGAAGCGATGATCGTCATCGATGTTAACACCGGTAAATTTATCGGTAAGGGTGGAAACCTCGAAGAGACTGTTACCAAGAATAACTTGGAGGCAGCTGAAGAAATCGCCCGTCAACTGCGCTTACGTGACTTAGGCGGCATTGTTGTCATTGACTTTATCGATATGATTCTCGAATCTAACCGTGACGCGGTTCTTCGTCGCTTAGTTGAATGTTTAGGTCGCGATCGCACCAAGCACCAAGTTGCAGAAGTAACTTCACTCGGTTTGGTACAGATGACGCGCAAGCGCGTTGGCCAAGGTCTGATTGAGGCTTTCTCAACTACTTGTGATTCTTGTGCAGGTCGCGGAATTCATATCCATATGGAGCCCGTAAAGATGAAGGCTCCGATGCCACAAGTAAATTCACAATCAGCATCGCACGAAGATGCCGATGAATCTGCGGCAACTGAACACGAATTCCACGAAATCTTGAATTCTGAAAACACTGATACCGACTCTGAATCAAATACAGAGAATGGTTCAGAAGATGTAGTTGAGACTGTAAAACCTGCTGGGCGACGTCGTCGCCGGGCAGCCTCTAGCGGGATTATCACCGCCTAGAAAAACCCCAATTTGACCCTAGGGGTATGAAATCCGTACCCTTAGCCTCTGCTCGTTCGCAGCCCATCTCGGGCGGCGCGAGCGTGAAATGAA
>CAWUTY010000138.1:0-3870 GCA_963925575.1 Candidatus Nanopelagicaceae bacterium | reverse complement strand
TGCAGTAGCCAGAGATTTACCTTCATCTTGTATAAATCCTTCGAAGGTAACTTCTTTCATATTGCGGCAAGCTTTATTTGGGTTGCACTCTTCATCTAACTCTTCCATTTTTTCGCCTTGTGCCTGCCAGATTGAACTCAGTGCTTGACGTGCTAGATCGCTTTCAACTGACATTTTGGCCCCCCCGAATGAAATGTGAGTTCAAGCATATCAGGGGGGAAAACCAGCGCCACTCGAAATTGCGGCATAATCAATCATATGAAGGCAGGCCGTCGTAAGTGGCAAGGAGTTTGCTTCACTCTTAGCCTCTCAATTCTTCTTATCACCCTTTTAAACCCACAATCAGCCAGTGTGGCAAATCCCAAGAATATAAATGTATTTGCAGCATCTAGCTTGCAAGGTGAATATTCCGCTTTGACAAAGAAATTTGTCGCCGCACACCCTGGTGTGAAGATAAATATTTCATATGGATCTTCGGCAACACTTGCAAGCCAAATTAATTCGGGTGCGCCATTCGATATTTTCGTATCAGCAGATGAATCCAGCATGGCATCTGCAGGATCTGAGATAGCAAGCCCTTCGGATTATGTTGTAAATCAAGTCATACTTGCTGTCCCATTGAATTCTCAAATTAAGAAAATGGTAGATCTAAATAGCAAGGTTAAGTGGATTCGCTGCTCGCGTACTGTGCCATGTGGAATTGCTGCGGATCGTGCCATTAGTGCAAAAAATGTAATTAAAAGCGCGCCAGTTTCTTATGAATCTTCGGCATCAAGCACCCTTGCAAAATTACTTGCTGGGGCAGTTGATGCAGCCATCCTTTATAAAACTGATGTAATTGCTAACCCAACTAAAATTCGTGCCATAACCTTTGCGGATTCCAAAGCGGCTTCCACCCAATATAAAATTGGTATCTCTAAAACTGCGATTGCAAGCAATAACCGTTGGGCAAAGCGGGTTTTTCAATATTTGCAGAGCACCGAAATTAGAATTGCGCTGGCAAAGGCGGGATTTCAGGTAGATTCACTTAAGTAATCGCAGATCTTTCGCTGATTAGATATGCTCGTGCAGTGAATTCAAGACGCATTGATCCACTCTCGCGCGCCTTTGCATATCTTGCTATCCTGCTAATTGCACTTCCAATCATTGCCCTGGTGATAAAGGTCCCATGGTCAACTTTCTTCACAAGTATTACAAATGACGGATCGCTAACTGCAGTCAAACTTTCTCTATGGACTTCAATACTCGCCGCCGCTATCTCATTAATTCTTGGAGTTCCACTTGCATGGTGGCTTGTAAAATCGAATCCAAAAGTCACAAGATTTATTCGTCCGCTAGTTCTAGCTCCGATCGCACTTCCACCCACTGTGGCGGGACTTGCGCTCCTTGGTTTGCTTAGCCGTAATGGCTTATTGGGTACCTATATCTATCAACACACAGAATGGCAGATGCCTTTTACAACAACCGCAGTTGTATTTACAGGTCTATTCATTGGAATTCCATTTCTAGTATTAATTGCTGAATCCACTTTTGCGCAGTTACCTGAAGACATTGAAGATGCGGCAGTTATAGATCGCGCTTCACAAAGCCAACTGCTGCGATTGATTGCGCTTCCACAAGCACGCAATGGCATCACCACAGGCTTACTGTTGGCATGGGCTCGCATCTTGGGAGAGTTCGGAGCCACCATGATGTTCGCTGGATCCATGCCCGGCGTTACCCAAACTTGGACAATTCAGATATATCAACAACTTGATGTGAGTCCAGATACCGCGTACTCCTTGAGTTTCCTGATGGTTGTTATCGCTATGGGTATCTTCGTTCTAATCCGAAATCCACTCAAAGGTGCATTTAGCCGATAAACGATTAAGATTCGACCATGACTGAGAAATTGACTCATATCAATGATCAAGGCGAAGCCCACATGGTCGATGTATCAGACCGAGCCGAAACGGTTCGTACAGCAACGGCTTCTGGAAAAGTTTTACTAACTAAAGAAGTTCTTGGACTCATAGTTTCTGGAACCACACCTAAAGGTGATGTCATGTCAACTGCACGCATCGCAGGAATTATGGGAGCAAAGAAGACTTCAGAATTAATTCCGCTCTGCCATCCGATTGCGATCTCAAGCGTTAATGTAGATATCAAAGTGGTTGATGATGGCGTTGCAATTATTGCAACGGTAAAAATTGCAGATCGCACTGGAGTCGAAATGGAGGCGCTCACTGCTGTGTCAATCGCCGCGCTTACCATTATTGATATGGTCAAAGCTTTAGATCCTGGAGCCTCAATTGTTAATGTGCGCGTGGAAGAGAAAGATGGCGGCAGAAACGGACACTGGAAACGTCCATGAAGCGCGCAGTGGTAATAACTGCCAGTAACCGAGCATTTAAGGGCATCTACGAAGATCGTTCTGGCCAGATCCTTCTACAAGGTTTGAAAGATCTGGGTTATGAAATTAATAATGTGAAAATTCTTCCCGATGATCAAGGGCAGATTAACTCAGCGCTAAAATCGGCGATTGATCTGGAGATAGATTTAATTGTCACAACCGGTGGCACTGGAGTTTCACCGTTTGATGTCACTCCTGAAGCCACAATTCCACTTATTGATAAGTTTTTGCCAGGAATCCACGAAGCGTTAAGAGCTTTCTCGCGGGATAATGTTCCCACAACAGATTTATCGCGCGGAGTTGCAGGTGTTACTAAAAAATCTTTAATTATCAATTTGCCTGGGTCTCCAGGTGGTGCCAAAGATGGGCTAGTAATTATCGAAAGACTTGCATCTCATATCCACGATCAATTGGCCGGTGATGATCACAGCCCTAGTAACTGATAAGCCGATATCAATACAGATTCTGATGGAATCTGTAAAGACAGATCAAGCCGGCGCTGTAGCAAGCTTCTGTGGTGATGTCAGAAACAACGATGCAGATAAGGCAGTTAAGTTGCTGACCTATGAAGTACACCCAACGGCACAAAAAGTCATACAAGAGATTACCGAGCGCATATCAGCCCAGCATGACGTCATAAACGTCTCTGTAGCCCATAGATATGGAGCGATCGGAATCGGTGAAACCGCCTTTGCCGTTGTAATATCGGCAGTTCATCGCGGACCGGCTTTCGCTGCCTGCGAAGAAATCGTCTCCACGGTCAAAGATGAACTTCCAATTTGGAAGTATCAAGTCTTTGCAGATGGAACTTCAGAATGGGTAAATAGCGCATGACACAGTTGATCGATACCTATGGCCGAGGCCATCGGGATATGCGCGTATCGCTCACCGACCGCTGCAATTTACGGTGCACATATTGCATGCCACATGATTTTGCCGCTTGGCTTCCGTCGAAAGATCTATTAAGCACAGACGAACTTATAGAAATTATTGAAGTAGCCGTATCGCAAGGTATTGATGAAATTCGTTTAACTGGTGGCGAACCAATGCTTCGCCCGGATATAGTCGAAATTGTTTCTCGAATTTCTTCCATTAAAAACGCTCCCAAGCTATCTATGACAACCAATGGCCTGGTACTTGCCAAACTTGCAAAGCCACTTGTTGATGCCGGACTTCGTCGCATTAACATAAGTCTTGATACTTTAGATCGAGATGTATTCAAGAAGATGACTCACCGTGATCGAATCGATGATGTCTTCGCTGGAATTGCAGCGGCCAAAGAAGCGGGTTTGCTTCCGGTTAAAATCAATACAGTTCTGCTTCGCGGAGTAAATGATGGGGAAGCAGTTTCACTTCTCAGGTCGCTTTGATCTTGCTGGCCTGCGAGGGTCAGTTTTTCAACGCACGGATTACTGGTAGATCAAAACGCTTACTCGAACTCAAAGTGGGTCAGCCCATCTTTGCTCAAATCAAAGCCA
>CAWUTY010000137.1:0-9434 GCA_963925575.1 Candidatus Nanopelagicaceae bacterium | reverse complement strand
CACCCTGCGAACCTGCAGGACCAGTTGCACCAGGACTTCCTCCACCAGGACTTCCCGCTGGTCCGGTTGCACCACTTGCGCCTGTTGCACCAGCAAGGCCAGCAGCACCATTTGCACCTGCGGATCCGATTTCACCCTTCTCACCTTTTTCTCCTTTATCTCCTTGCACACCACCGGGACCAGCAACGTTTGATGCAGAAGAAATAGTTTTACCTTCTACGCCATTTTTTCCATCTGTACCGCTTGCACCAACCGGGCCTTGCAAGCTTTGTGGAATTGGCCATTTTTTACTCTTCTTTGGCCCATAAATTAAAAGACTTCTTGTATCGATATAGAAATCTCCATCAATTCCTAAGGTGCTAAGTGGCGCACCTTTCCCGTTCAAGATCGTGTTCGGTATCGAACTTGAAGTTCTCCCAGCAGCTTTTGGCTTCGTTGCGGCACTTGTCATTGGTATTGAAATACCTGATAGCAAGAGGGTTAGTGTGATTGCAATTGATACCCGAATCCGATTCATGCAAACCTCCTAGATAGTTGGTGACGGTTAAAGGATTTAGTGTGAAGTGCGGGTTGGTTATCGCGAAGAGGGCTTTCCTGAGCAATTTCTTAGCAGGAAGTGGTCTATCTCCGCTTAAGGGCGGGTTGATTGGCACAAAAACTCGCAAGGGTCTCACAGGATCTAGGGGTAGTTTTCCAATCATCAAGTAGTTATCTACGGGTAGTCGATAACTAGGGTTTCGACAACTTGCTCCACGGGATGAAAGGTAAACATGCAAATGTCATCAAAGAAGACGGTGATCGCAGTAGCGATTACAACAGTTGCTCTCACAGTAAGCAGTGTTGGAATCGGTCAAGCTGCATCGAAGGCAAAAGTTGTCTCAATAAAGATAACTCGTACTTTCTCAAATGGAGTTGCTAATCCAATGGCCAAGGATGCAGCACGCGTTGCATTGGAAGCACTGATTTCGAAGACAATCGGTGTGGACAGCGCAACTATTCGTACTCGTCTTGCAGCAGGTGAATCACTCGGTGTAATCGCAGGTGCAAAGAAAGCTGAACTCATCGCATTGCTTGTTGCTGACAAGACAAAGCGCATCGATGCAGATGTAACAGCTGGAAAATTGACTGCTGCACAAGCAACAACTCTTAAGGCTGGACTTACAGCACATGTGACCGCAGAGGTTGATTCTGTCGGTGGTAAACGTGGTCCGGGTAAGGGCAAAAAAGGCGGTATGGGTAATAAAGGCGGACGCGGACATGGTGGACCAGGAATGGGCGGCATGGGGGCTGCTCCAAAAATTCCTGCACCAGCAGCATCTGTTTCATAAGTTCTACTGATTAATCTCATGTAGATCCTCCAAGGGTAGAAAAACCCGTCGCGAATTCTCCATCGCGGCGGGTTTTTCGTTGTTGCGATAAGCGTTCAATAAATAACCTCGTGAGAGACTTCAGGCATGCGTTTAAATATCGGCAGTGATCATGCGGGCCTTGAATTAAAGAACGAATTAATTGCTCACTTGGTTAACAACGGCCACGACATCACAGATCATGGGCCGTACAAATATGACGCTTTAGATGATTACCCGGTCTTTTGTATTCCGGCCGCAGAAGCTACTGCTAAAGATCCATCCTCACTTGGAATTGTTATTGGTGGATCAGGAAATGGCGAACAGATGGCTGCCAATAAAGTTAAAGGTGTGCGTGCCGCGCTGGCTTGGAGTATCGAGACCGCGAAATTAGGAAAAGAACACAACAACGCAAATGTGATCGCTATCGGCGGACGGATGCATTCGATCGAAGAATGCAAGGCAATTATTGACGCCTTCATCGCAACGCCATTTAGCAATGACGAGCGTCATATTCGCCGCATTAATTTAATCTCTAAATATGAAGAGACGGGCAATATCTAAGGTTTTAAAAATCTAAAGTCATTTACTGCATGATCTTTAGAAATTCCTTGTCCTTCAAATCTGGTTAGCGGACGCCAATCTGGACGGTCAACAACTCCCCCAGTAAATAACTTGGTACGTGAAAAGACTTCGGTAATCCATTCGGCATATGGAACCCAATCGGTTGCGATATGCAGATAGCCGCCCGGCTTTAACTTTGCAGCAACATCTGCCAGAAATCTTTCATTAACTATGCGACGTTTGAAGTGGCGCTTTTTTGGCCAAGGATCTGGAAAGAAAAGGTGCACACCGTCCAGGCTAGAATCTTTAACCATGTAATAAAAAACTTCAAAGACATCGCGTTCGATTAAGCGAACATTTGTGAGTTCATATTCATCTAGGCGGGCCATCAACTTTCCAGCGCCAGGCATGTGAACTTCTACGCCTAAGTAATTTGTACTCGAATTGGCCTTAGCAATTTGCCAGGTGGCCTCGCCCATTCCATAACCAATCTCCATAACAATTGGTTGCGCACTTGGGAAAAGTGTCCCCAGATCGATTTCGGACTCCTGAAACTCAACTCCAAATTTCGCCCATAAGTTATCGCGCGCTTCTTGCTGGGCGGGGGTGATACGAACCCCACGCAAGCGATAACTCCGGTTGGTAATTGGTTCCACAGTTCAACTCTTTCACGATTAGACTGCAGCAGCAAAACAGAGCTAAAACTTTTAAAAGGAGCAGTCGTGTCAGGTACTAACCTAAAGCAGATCGAAGCCGCCCAGCGTTCTGAAATGATCAAAGTCGCAAGCTACAAAATCGACTTAGATGTAACAACCGGGGCAGAGACTTTCTTGGTTAAGACGATTATTAAATTCGCTGGGCTTAAGCCAGGTGCGACAACTTTTATCGACTGCGTTGGAAAGCGCATCATCAGCGCAAAGCTAAATGGTGCAGATTTTGATCCAAAATTCGATGGCGAATCTATTTTCTTGCCGGCCATCGCCGCTGATAACACTTTAGAGATCGAGCACGAAGGTATTTATTCAAATTCTGGAGAAGGTCTACACCGCTTTGTGGATCCGGCAGATGACGAAGTTTATCTCTACACACAGTTCGAAACTGGCGATGCGCGTCGCATGTATGCCTGCTTTGACCAACCAGATCAGAAAGCAACTTTTGCGATCAGCACAATCACCCCAAAGCATTGGGAAGTAATCTCTAACTACGGGATAGAAAGCACAAAAGATCTAGATGGCGATCGCAAGCACACTCAGTTTGCAACATCACAAATTATTTCAACTTATGTCACAGCAATTGTTGCCGGCGCTTACACATCTGTGCACGATGAATACAAAGGCGAAAAGACTATCCCTCTTGGAATCTATGCCCGTAAATCTTTCTTTAAGCATGTTGACGCTGAAAATATCTTTAAAGTTACGAAAGAAGGCTTTGCCTACTTTGAAAAGACTTTTGGTCTTGCCTACCCATTCGGCAAGTATGATCAGATCGCAGTTGCTGAATACAACTGGGGCGCAATGGAAAATGTTGGCTGCGTGACTTTCCACGAAGATGTTTTGATATTCCGCAGCAAGGTAACCGAGCGCAGCTACATCAGCCGCGCAACGACGATCCACCACGAAATGGCGCATATGTGGTTTGGCGATCTTGTAACTATGAAATGGTGGCAAGACCTGTGGCTCAACGAATCCTTCGCCGAATGGGCTTCTTACATGTCCGTCAGCGAATCAACTCAATATAAGCACGCTTGGACTGAATTTAACTCGGTCCGTAAGAACTGGGCATATCGCGCAGATCAACTTTCTTCAACTCACCCAATTGCCGTGGATATGGAAGATCTTGACGCTGTACGAACAAACTTTGATGGCATTTCATATGCCAAGGGCGCATCGGTCCTGCAGCAACTTGTTGCCCACGTTGGTCGCGATAACTTCATCAACGGTCTGCGCAAGTACTTCGCCAAGCACGCCTATAAGAACACCGAACTAAGCGATCTAATTGTTGAACTAGAAGCAGCCAGCGGAAAAGATTTAAATGCTTGGGTAGCAACTTGGTTACGTACTTCAGGAGTTAATACTCTGCGCCCAGTCATTTCGCTAGATGGCGATAATTATGCATCTGTTGCTGTGAAGCAAGAGGTTCCACCGATGCCAATCGGTTCAACTGAGCTTCGCCCGCACCGCCTATTTATCGGCCTCTTTGATATTGCTGGCGATAAGTTGGTTCGCCGTGAAAGCATCGAAGTTGAAATTGCAGGTGAACTCACTGAAATTAAAGAGTTGTCCGGTAAGAAATCTGCCGACCTGCTTTTAATTAACGACCACGATCAGACTTACGCCAAGTTGCGCTTTGATGATCGCTCTGTTGAAACCATGAAAAAGTACTTAGGTCAGCTAGATGACTCTTTGGCGCGCGGCCTTATTTGGGCATCCCTTTGGGATTCAACTCGCGATGGCGAACTAGCAGCAAGTGATTACATCGCAATCGCGCTAAACGCGCTAAAGGGTGAATCAGATATCTCAATGATCACCGCAACTTTCGCTCAGATTGATACAGCAATCTGGGCATATATTGCACCTAAGAACCGTGATGCGGTTCGTCTATCTGTCGCAAGTGCAGCGCAATCTCTATTGGATGGTGCAACTGCAGGCAGCGATAACCAATTGCAATATGCCAAAGCCTTTGCCAACAATGCAGTGACTCCAGAACAATTTGATCGCCTGAAGGCAATGTTAGATGGCGCTGTTAAAGGTTTAGTTATAGATGCTGAACTACGTTGGTACTTATTCCTTTGCGGCGTAAAGCGCGGCATTTTCGGAGTTGCAGATATTGCAGCCGAAGGAGAGCGTGATAAGACTGCGCACGGTAAGCAATACATTGCATACGCACATGCTGCGATCCCAACGCATGAGGCTAAGGCCGCTGCCTTTAAATCAATCACAACTGATGATTTGAGTAACACCATTCATTCTTATACTTGCCGTGGCTTTAACGAAAGCATCCACTGTGACCTGCTCGAAGCATTTGTTGAAGATTACTTTGCTGCGATCTTGCAAGTCTGGAAGAACAAGGGATTCGAAATTGCAGAAACCACTGCAACTCTTGCTTTCCCGGCCTGGGCAATTAGCGAAGAAACTGTTACTAAAACACAGCACTGGCTTGATGTGACAGGAAAAGATGCAGCTCATTCTTTGCGCCGCACAGTTTCTGAAGGACGCGATGCCATGACTCGTGCGCTTAAGGCGCGCGCAGTCGATGCTCGCTAACTAACTATTCGATAGTTGTAATGACAGAACTGTTCTTCTCTGACTTTTTGCGTTCTCCGGTAAGTGCATAAACGATTACCGAAATTGCGATAAAAAGAACTGTCGGTGCTGCGAAGAAATAGGCAAATGTTTCAATTGCAGATAAGCCTTCGCCTGCAAATGTGCCATCTTCTTGTGCACCGTATTTGAATGAATTTATAGCAGATGCGATATGAATCGTCATGGGCATAAGTGTAAGTCAGTTATGCGATAGCTGCTGCCACACCAAATGGTTCTAAGTACGGCAACCATCGATTATCAGTGCGACCTGTGCCCAGAATTCGCCAAGCTGCGCCAACTGGTTCGCGCGGAAGTGAGCGAAGTCTCCAACCTAAATCTTTAAGTGGCTTATCTGCCTTGACATGATTGCACTTGTGACAAGCAGAGACAACGTTCTCCCAAGTGTGCCCACCACCGCGCGAGCGAGGAATAACGTGATCAATCGAAGTTGCTGGGGCTGCGCAATAAACACAACGTCCACCATCGCGGGCAAAAATTGCACGGCGCGAAAGTGGGACTGCATGGCGATAAGGAATTTTTACAAATTTATTTAAACGAATAACAGATGGAAGTTCTATCTGTCCTTTAGCAAAGTGAAGAATATTGCCGGATGATTCGACCATGGTTGCTCTTGTATTTAGAACAAGTAGAAGAGCGCGGCGTTCAGTAACCACTCCTAACGGTTCGTAGGTGGCATTTAAAACCAACGCGCGTGACATTTAGACCCCAGTTTCGAAGCGCGTGGCTCGCGCCGATTGGTTTATCTTGCACTAAAAATGCGCAACTTCGGGGTATTTGTAGGTCAATTTTAGGTAAAGAATTGGATTAGAGTTCGACTTATGAGCGAGCAGACCCGCAATATTCTGGAATGGCTAAGCGGTGCGCCGCTTCGCATCGTAATCGTCCTGGTCGCCGCCTGGATCAGCTACAGCATTGGCCATCGCGCCATTGATCGCGCGGTCAGTAAATTGGCTACCGCCGATTTGATTCCGGGCCCGGGATTTGCCAAGCGACAAGCCGAACGCGCCCGCACTACTGGGTCAGTCCTTAATTCGATTCTCAAGGCAGTCGTTTGGATTATTGCAATCGGAATGATTCTCGGTGAGTTTGGTTTTAACCTCGGTCCAGTAATCGCATCTGCCGGTGTTATCGGTGTGGCAATTGGTTTAGGCGCACAAACTTTGGTTCGGGATATTTTATCTGGAATCTTTATGTTAATTGAAGATCAATACGGAGTGGGCGATCAGATTAAGGTTTTGGAAATTGAAGGGGTTGTTGAAAAAGTTGGACTTCGCATCACAACGATTCGCGATAAAGATGAAATGCTTTGGTATGTCCGAAATGGAGAAATTCTAATTATTGGAAATCGGTCTCAGAAGCGTTAACCATTCCGTGCGCTGCCATCTCTAAATACTCACGCAACTGCCCGCGATGATGTTCCTTCATCTCCATGCCATCCAGTGCTGCAAGTGCGCAGGACAACCAAGCATCACGCGCTGCTAAATCAATGTGAAAACCTGCATGGCGCATTCGCAATCTGGGATGGCCACGTTCTTCAGAATAAGTAGTCGGTCCTCCCCAATATTGTTCAAGGAACATCTTTAAGCGAAGAGCTGCCCCTTGCATATCTTTTTCGGGATACATCGGGCGCAATATTGGATTAGTTGCGGCTCTTGCATAAAACTGGGAAACGAAATCGTTAAAGAAAGGCTCTCCCCCAACTTCTTCATAGAAAGTCATTAACTTCTCAAAACTTTATCGTCAACACTTTTAGCGATCTGCAAAACGAAGTAAGAAGTGATGATACAGAGCGCTCCACTGATGTAAAAAGCAAGTGCGTAATCACCAAGTTGGACGCGCAGGATCGCTGCACCAAATGCTGCAACCGCGCCACCGATTTGGTGTCCAACAAATACCCAGCCATAAACAACGCTTGCACGTTGCGGACCTAGAACTGCGCGGCAGAGCATGATGGTTGGCGGCACTGTTGCTACCCAATCAAGGCCATAGAAAATTACAAAGACAAGCGTTGATGCTTCAATGCTACTGAAGAGAATTGATGGCAAAAGAAAGAGCGAGAGTCCGCGCAGGCCGAAATAGAAGAAAAGTAATTTTCTTGGGTCATAACGATCGGTGAGCCATCCACTAAATACGGTACCGATCACATCAAAGACACCGACCATGGCCAGCAGTGATGCAGCAAGAGTTGTTGGCATTCCGTGATCGTGTGCTGCTGGAATAAAGTGAGTGCCAATTAGTCCGCTAGTTGAAAGTCCACAGACAAAGAATGAGCCAAATAAATACCAGAAATCTTTTCTCTTTGAACTTTGCTTTAGCGTATCGATCGCCAGTGCAAATGCACTCAATTCACTTGGCGATGGTGGCTGCCAATCTGCTGGAGCGCCGTAAGGCAAAAGCCCTAAATCCGATGGTCTCTCCCGCAGAAACAAATAAATAAAAGGAATTACGAGCAAGGCAAAGGATGCGACAGTTATAGAAACACTCTTCCATCCATAAGTAAGAGCCAGATGAGAAAGTCCCGGTAAGAAAATTAACTGGCCCGTAGCTGACGCAGCAGTGAGTATTCCAGTTACTAATCCACGCTTGGCAACGAACCAGCGATTGGCCACCGATGCAGCAAATACCAAAGCCATTGAGCCTGTTCCAACGCCAACGATCACACCCCAGGTTGCAATTAACTGCCAAGGAGCTTGGATAAAGATTGTAAGGAAAGCACCAAATGAAACAGTTGTAAGAGCCCACATCACAACTTTGCGAATTCCAAACTTCTCCATCAGTGCTGCTGCAAATGGGGAAACCAGCCCAAAGAGAAGAATATTTATCGCAACAGCCAGTGAGATATCAGAGCGTGACCAACCGAAGGCATCCTCAAGCGGAACAATCAACACAGAAGGCGCGGATCTAAACCCGGCTGTTGCCATCAGCGTTACAAAGGTAACTGCAACAGCAATCCAGCCAGGATGGATCCTAGATTTGGCCAATGGCACTAATTTGTCTCCAGATACTTGGTAAGGAATTCACGTTCCTTATCAGTTAGCGGGCGAGACTTCATCGTCTCTGGCGAAACCGCAACTTGCACGGTCATTACCTTTGCAAAAATCGTACCTTTATCAGCAATCGTGAAGAGCATATTAAACGAAGAGTTACCGATCTTTCCGATCGTGATTTCTACATCTACAAACCGGCCACCTTCATAAATAGGTTCGACGAAATCAATTTCGGCCCGCGCCACAACCATCTCGATTAAAGATGTTTCGCGCATGGCCCCTGAAAATTCCTCTGTAGCCCATAAGAAGCGCGCCTCCTGGGCATAAGTTAAATATTTGGCATTATTCACATGACCCATTGCATCTAGATCATCCCAACGTACAAATTGCTTGCTTAGGAATTTCATTAGCGGGTCAGCTTTCGATAAGTAGCGCGATGTGGACGTGCCGCATCTGCGCCAAGTCGCGAAATCTTATTCTCTTCATAGGATTCAAAGTTTCCTTCAAACCAGAACCACTTGGAATCTCCTTCGTAGGCCAAGATGTGTGTTGTAACGCGGTCCAAGAACCAACGATCGTGCGAGATCACAACTGCGCAGCCTGGAAATTCGAGTAAGGCATTTTCCAAAGATCCCAGTGTTTCCACATCAAGATCGTTCGTAGGCTCATCGAGCAGAAGTAAATTGCCACCTAGCTTTAGCGTCAGTGCCAAGTTTAAGCGGTTTCTTTCTCCGCCCGAAAGCACTCCGGCTTTCTTCTGCTGATCAGGGCCTTTAAATCCAAAGGCTGAAACATAGGCTCGCGAGGGCATTTCTACTTGGCCGACTTTTATATAGTCCAACCCATCAGAGACCACTTCCCACAATGATTTATTGGGATCAATTCCTCCACGTGACTGATCGACATATGAAATCTTTACAGTTTCACCGATCTTTACATTGCCAGAATCTGCAGGTTCTAGACCCAAGATAGTTTTAAATAACGTGGTCTTGCCAGCACCGTTGGGTCCAATAACTCCGACAATTCCGTTGCGCGGCAAGGTAAATGAAAGATCATCGATCAAGATGCGATCACCAAAACCTTTTGTTAGGTGATCGATTTCCACAACTATATTTCCAAGACGCGGCCCAGGTGGAATCTGAATTTCATCAAAGTCCAACTTACGCATCTTGTCAGCCTCTGCTGCCATCTCTTCATAACGCGCAAGACGCGCC